>CASEDW010000001.1 GCA_949286775.1 uncultured Eubacteriales bacterium
AGACATCATAAAAGGAATATGTGACGTCCGGAAAAAGAACCTGTTTTTCCGAGCAGAAATATGTGAGGAACGCTGTTGCGAGAACATCGTCTGATCCTGTTCCGACAAAGACCTGCTCCTTTTCAACATTAAAATATGACGCTATAGCTTCTGTCAGTTCGGTACAATTTGGATCGGGGTATTTGCGAAACGATTTGTAATCCATGCTCTTTAAAATCTCCGCAGCTTTTGGCGACGGAGGATATGGATTTTCGTTTGTATTCAGCTTTATTATGTTTGACGCCTTAGGCTGTTCTCCCGGAACATAGGGCGTAACTTTTCTAACGTTCTTTTCCCATAAATTCATAATAATTTTTCTCCTTATGACCTTCTTTTCCACAGTGAAGGACTCATCAGAATAAACATCGGAAGTATCTCAAGGCGGCCGGCCAGCATATCGAATGTAAGCACGAGCTTTGAAATAATTCCATATGAAGCGAAACTTCCCATCGGGCCTACCATATCAAGTCCCGGCCCTATATTGTTGATCGCGGACGCGACAGCCGTAAAATTCGATTCCATCGAAAATCCGTCGATACTGACTATTATAAATGAAATAAAAAACACAAGGAAATACGCCGATATATAGACGGAAACAGAATGTCTCTGGGCATCAGAAACAGCTTTTCCATCCATCTGAACCGTTTTTACGCGTCTCGGATTTATCGTTCTGTAGACTTCACGTTTCACGGTTCTCATCATTATAACTATCCTTGAAACCTTAAGGCCTCCTCCCGTGCTTCCGGCGCAGGCGCCTACAAACATCAGCACGACAAGAATTGTTTTTGAAAGGGCGGGCCACAGATTAAAATCGGTCGTCGCGTATCCGGTAGTCGTTATTATCGATCCGACCTGGAACGCCGCATGCCTTACGGCCTCTCCAATATTTTCGTAAATAGAAAGGATATTTACCGATATTACAGCTATAGCCGCAAGTATTATGATGATATATGTTCTGACTTCCTCCATCTTAAGAGCCAGTCCCGCTTTTTTACATAATATAAAGTAATAAAACGAGAAATTAACTCCGAACAATATCATAAATATAGTGATAACCCACTGCTGCAGAGCGGTGTAAGTCGCGCATCCGCTGGCCAGGATCGAAAATCCTCCTGTTCCCGCCGTTCCAAAGGATATGCAAAGCGTATCGAACCAGTGCATTCCCGAAAACAGAAGTATCGCGATTTCAATGATCGTGAGGAATATATATATCTTATATAAAATGATCGCCGTATCCCTGACCCTTGGCACGAACTTTGACACGTCAGGCCCCGGGCTTTCAGCTTTCATAAGATACATGTGGGATCCGTCTTTAGCCGGCAGAAGCATCAGGGCAAAGACAAGCACTCCCATTCCGCCAAGCCAATGAGAAAAACTTCTCCAAAAGAGGCACACATGGGAAATGGTTTCTACATCCGTCAGGATTGAAGAGCCCGTCGTGGTAAATCCCGAAACTATTTCAAAAAGCGCGTCTACAAAATTTGGAATCTCTCCTGTAAATACAAAGGGAAGAGCCCCGAAAACGCTGATCACTATCCAGCAAAGGGCGACAGCGACAAAGCCTTCCTTTTGAAAAATCCTCGTATTTTTAGGTTTGAAAAAAGTTCCGATAAATCCCAGCACGCAGTAAATCGCAGCGCATATTAAGAAAATAACAGCCTGCTCATATTCTCTGTATATAAGTCCTATGAAAACAGGAAGCAGCAAAAATAAGCCTTCGAGTTTTATGACCCACAGAAGTATATAACCGACCATACGATAATTCATATGATAAAACTACCTTTCCAGAATATCTTCAAGTTTAAGAAATCCTTTTTTTATCGTAGCTATTACGACAGAGTCGTCAGCTTCAAAAGAATCTGTTCCTCCCGGAATTATCAGCTTTTCGTCCCTCATTATTCCCGCTATCAAAACTCCGTCTTTAAGCTTCATTTCCTTAAGCTGAACTCCTATAAGTTCGGAATTTCTGTGTACTATAAACTCAATGGCCTCTACACTGTCGTCTTTAAGCCTGTAAAGTGTCTGCACGTTGCTTCCGGTAGTATTGCTCATCGCGCGCACATACAGTAAAATGCTTTCCGCCGTCGTCTCTTTCGGATTGACGACGCTGTCCAGATTTAAACTCTGTATAACATTATTAAATTCAAGATGGCTTATTTTTGTGACTACTTTTTTTCTGACCTTTTCTCTCGCGTAAAGAGATATGATGATATTTTCCTCATCCATATTTGTCGAACAGATGCAGGCGTCCATAAGCTCTATATGCTCTTCGTCAAGAAGCTTTACGTCGCTGCCGTCGCCGTATATAACATCCGCTTTCGGAATCATTGTAGCGATTTCTTCGCAGCGCTTTTTATTGCTGTCTATGACCTTTACGTTCATTCCCGCTTCAATCATCATTTCCGCGAGATAATATCCTGTCTGTCCCATTCCTATTATAAAGGCGCTCTTTACAGCATTTGTAAAAATCCCGAGTTCTCTGAATATTCTTGAGGCGTTTCCGGGATGAGCTATAAAAGAAACGACATCGTCGGCCTCTATCACGAAATCTCCGTTAGGGATATAAACTTCTTTTCCTCTTTCAACGATGCATATAAGCATCTGATATTTCTGAAGCTCCGTCAGTTCTTTAAGTTTTCTTCCCGCGAGTACGGAATTATTATTTACACGAAGCGAAAGAAGGTCTATTTTTCCTTTCGCGAAGCTTCCGATATCAACGGCGGAAGGAAACTGAAGGAGCCTGAGCATTTCAGCCGCACCTGCTTTTTCAGGATTTATGATCATTGAAATACCAAGCTCCTGTTTAAATATCTCGCTTTCCGCTGAATATATCGGATTTCTCACTCTCGCGATTGTTCTGCACTTTTCTTTTTTTACCATAAAACAGCACAGAAGGTTTACCTCATCGCTATGTGTTACCGCTATAAGGATATCCGCCGTTTTAATTCCCGCCTCTTCAAGAGTAGTATAGCTGGTTCCGTTGCCTTCAACTCCCATTACATCATATTCCAATGCGGTATTTCTTACCGCATCGGAATCCAAATCCACTATCGTAATATCATGATTTTCTTCTGAAAGTTCGCGTACAAGGTATCTTCCGACCTTACCGCAACCGACTATAACTATCTTCATATCTGCTCCATCATCATGGCTTGATGTCCTCAAACGACACTATAGCGTCATTCATACGAGCTCTTTCATATTCTTTCATCGTTCTGATCGTCCAGTTCATAACAGGAACATGATACAGGAATTTACAGAATCTGAGGCTCAATGTTCTGCTGTCAACTATGTGGCTCGAAATAAAATCAGGTTTAGTGAGGCAGTTTGTAAGAAGCCAGTTTTTGGCGAACTGTCTTACAAAAGTGATCAGCGTATTTCCAAAATCGATGTTTTTCTCGAACATCTGTCCGCGGATAATATGCGGACGGTTTCTCGTAAACCATCTTACGCATCTGTAATCTGTAGATTCCACAGCGATAACGCCGTCATACTGATCCATGACATATGCCACGGCCTCAGCGAGATTTTCATAGTTGTCGCCGTATGTTCTCAAATTAAGAAGCACCGGCACCTGGCCGTCGACAAACTCAAGAGCCTCTTTAAGCGCCGGAGCCGTATACTCAGTTTCGGCAAGCTTGATCTGCGCTATCTCGTCAAACGTCGTATCCTCGACAGTTCCCTCGATTCCACTGAGTCTCCAAAACTCATGATCCGTATAAGCAACAGGGATTCCGTCTTTTGTAAGTCTGACGTCCATAATGATTCCATAGCCATGCTTTAATGCTTTTTCATATGCTTTGATTGTATTGTCAGGCACTTCCCTGCAGAAATCATGAAGTCCGCCGTTCGCGTAATCGTAAGCGGAAAATACCGTCATATCAGGTTTTCCTTTTGTACGAGGCTTAATCGCAACTGCCCATGCAGCGATCGTTCCTACTGATGCCCAAAAAACTCTGTTAAATGTTTTTCCCATAAGTTGCCTCCTTTATGTAAGTAAAAATATATCTGTAAATACAGACATTAAACTGCTTTTATTTATAAAATATACACCATTTATATATCCGTTTCAACTTATAAATATAGGGACGCTTTTACGGCGTCCCTAAAAATCATCTCTTCTTTTTGCCTCTCGGCTGGCTTGAATATTTAGTTTTGTCAACATTTACCTTTTTATTTTTTACGTTGTTTTTTGCCGCCTTTGTTTCTGCTTCTTTCTTTATAACAGAACTGATAAGCTTTTCAGTTTTGTCAGGCTCTGTCGCCTCTTTAAAAGAAACTTCCGTGTCGATAACTCTGTTTTTTCCGATCTTTGTTTTAAACAGATACCAGAGGTTGCCTGAGATACATACTGAAGAATATGCTCCCGCTATCAGACCGATAATGATCGGGAATGAAAACTCTTTTATCGACGGAACTCCCATCAGATATAGCACAAATATAGTAATAAATGTCGTAAATGTCGAATAAATCGATCTTGTAAGAGTCTCCGTGATAGAAGCATTTACTATGTCTCTTAGCGGCTCCTGGTTCATCAGCTTTAAGTTTTCACGTATGCGGTCAAATACGACAATTGTCGCGTTTATCGAATATCCTAAAATAGTCAGCATAACCGCTATAAATGAGCTTCCTACCGGCAGCCTGAAGAATACGTAACATGCGAGCACCACAAACAAGTCGTGTACAAGAGGTATGACGGCGCCTGCAGCGAAACGTAAATCCCTGAATCTGATCCAAATATAGATAAGCATGCATACGATAGTGATTATCGCGGCTCTGAAGGCCGAATCTCTCATCTCTCCTGAAATTGTTGAAGAGATATTTTCCGCCTGTATCTGAGTCGTATCAATATCTGTAAATTTCTCAGCTAACGCTGTATTTAGCTCTTCACGCTCCTCGTAATTGAGTTCCCGCGTCTTGATAACTACCTGATCCGTATCAGAAATCTGCTGGAACTGTATATTCTGATCTCCAGTGACTTCAGCGACTATAGGTTTAACCTCGTTGTCAAGATCCTCAAGGCTCAGTTCTTCTCCAAAATCAACTGTTGTCGCCGTTCCGCCGACAAAGTCAAGGCTGTAATTGAGCTCTTTTCCTTCAGCAGCCTTAAATACTCCCATTCCGATAGGAGCAGAAGCAACAAGGATGATGGCGATCGTAAAGAAGATCGCTCTTCTCTTTACAAAGTTGATAGGTTTGCGCTGTTTAATAGTTCCGTAGGCTTTTTCGCTTTTGATGCCGACGCCGTAAAGAGCATAGCTGATGAATCTGGATATAACAAGCGCCGAAAACATCGAAAGTATAATACCGATTCCAAGAGTGATCGCGAATCCTCTGATAGTTCCCGTTCCAAGGAAATAGAGAACAACTGCGGCGATAAGCGTCGTTACGTTGCCGTCGAGAATAGCTGAAAACGCTTTTCTGAATCCCTCTTTAATCGATCCAAAAAGGCTTCTGCCCGCCGCCAGTTCCTCACGCATACGCGCGTAAACGATGACATTCGCGTCTACCGCCATACCGATCGTAAGGATAACTCCGGCGATACCCGGAAGCGTAAGGGTAACATCATAAGCGTTTATGGCGATAAGATCCAGGAACGTAAAGATTATGAGCGCCCATCCTGACGCAAGTCCTGAGATACGGTATACGCAGATCATAAAGACTATTACCAATATGATGCCGATAAGACCTGCTATAAGGCTTGAACTTAAAGCCTCCTGTCCAAGGGTTGCTCCAACTACATTTGAATAAACCTCTTCAAGTTCCAGTGACAGAGAACCTATTCTGATATTGGAAGCGAGATTTTTTGCCTCTTCAAGGCTGCTCATGCCCTGTATCTGGCACTCTCCCTCAGTTATTGCCTCGTTTACGGTAGGAGCGCTTATTACCTCTCCGTCATAAACGATATATATCTGTTTTCCTATGTTCGCCTCTGTCGCCTCGGCAAATTTCTTTTTGCCCTCTTCAGTAAACTGAAGCTGTACTATGTTCTCCCTGATTCCTGACTGATTCTGATATGTAAGTCCTTCCGCGCTTGTAACGTCGGAGCCTTCCAGCACTACATTTCCTTCCGAATCGGTAAACTCAAGAGAGCCCGGTTTACCAAGTTCTTCGAGAATGGTGTTGGCGTCTGTAACTCCCGGAATCTCGATGGAGATACGGTTTGTTCCCTGCTGATATACGGAAGCTTCCGTACTGTAATTGTCTACACGCTGCTGAAGCTTGTAAACCGTGTCATTCATGTCTTCCTGTGACGGATTTGCTTCTTTTGCTTCATAAGTAATGCTCACGCCGCCGGAAAGATCCAATCCTGTTTTAATATTTCTGATCGCACCGGTTCCTGTAGATCCCCAGCCAACGATAGCCGTATAGCCAAGAAGAACAGTTAAAAGCGCTATCAGTATTAAAACTACAACGCTGGTTTTCTTTTTCATGATTTTGTTCCCCTTTGTCAGTTTTCACTTTCCGCCGCTTTGATCATCAACGCGCATTCAACTCTCTTTCTCTGCATCGCGCATCCGATCTCATAGACAGAATTGATATTGTGTTTAAAATTATAAGAATTCGCCGCGCATCCTCCGCTGCAGTAAAAACGCGCGAAACATTCGCTGCATTCTTTTTTGCTGTATACATTTACGTTGACAAATTCTTTTACGATATCCTTTTTAGTGATGCCTTCGTCCACATTTCCAAGACAGAACTCTTCTTTGCCGACAAACTGATGGCAAGGATAAAGGTCGCCCCAGGGTGTAACTGCAAGATATTCAGTGCCTGATCCGCATCCCGAAAGTCTCTTGTAAATACACGGGCCTCCTGTCATATCTATCATAAAGTGGAAGAAATTAAATCCTTCGCCGCGTCTGTTTCTTTCAACCATTTCTTTCGCAAGGAGGTCATACTGCTCCATGATAACGGGAAGATCTTCCTGCCTTATCGCGTAATCATCCTCCGGAAGCGCCACAACCGGCTCCACAGAAATCTGTTTAAATCCAAGATCCGCCAGATGAAGAACATCTGAGGCAAAATCCAGATTGTAATGAGTAAAAGTGCCTCGAACATAATAATTCATCTGATCTCTGCTCTCGGCGAATTTCTGAAATTTAGGAACTATAAGATCGTAGCTTCCCGCGCCTTTTCTGAAAGGACGCATTCTGTCGTGAACTTCTTTTCTTCCGTCGATGGAAAGCACGACATTGCTCATTTCCCTGTTGCAGAATTCCATGACTTCATCATTTAAGAGAACTCCGTTTGTCGTAAGGGTGAAACGGAATTTTTTGTTATTCGCTTTTTCCTGAGATCTTCCGTATTCAACAAGCTTCTTTACGACGTCCCAGTTCATGAGGGGCTCGCCGCCAAAAAAATCCACCTCAAGATTTACTCTGTTTCCTGAATTGGCGATCAGAAAATCGAGAGCTTTTTTGCCTACTTCAAAGGACATGAGTTCTCTGTGACCATGATACTCTCCTTCTTCCGCGAAGCAGTATTTACATGCGAGATTGCAGTCATGAGCGATATGAAGGCAGAGAGCCTTTACAACTGTAGGTCTCTCGGCAAAAACATCCACCGCGTCTTTGTAAATATCTTCCGTATATAACGCGCCCTCTTTTTTCAGCTCTTCTATCTCATCAAAGGCTTCTTTTATCTCTTCTACAGGATATTTATCCAAAAGAGATTTGATTATCTGTTCGTTTTCTTTTCCTGATGTTTTTTCTTCAAGTACATCGTACACAAGATCATCAACTACGTGAACTGATCCGCTGTTTTCATCAAGAACAATATTGTAACCGTTATTTTTAAACTGGTGAATCACAGCTTCTCCTTTTCTCTATTACGTAATAAAGTGTCCCTGTCATATAAATGTCAGGAACACTGTATATTCTTAATATTTATTCAGTTAATCAAAAATCATTTTTTTACCTGTTCGCAGGTCTGGTTTCCAACTGTGCATGATGTTTTGCATGCTGACTGGCATGATGTCTGGCACTCTCCGCATCCGCCTTTTTTCAATGTATTCTGAAGATTTCTTGTATTTAATGATTTGATATGTTTCATTTCATTTCTCCTTTGCTTTACTTCTACACATTTTCTAAGAATTATAGCATAGCTGTTTTATAAATAAAAGTATTTTTTTAATCGAGCCTGCAGGCTTTCTTAAACTCTTCTATTTCTTTGCGCGTACCGGCTCTTTGAGCGGCACGTCTGTTATCTATGCTTATCTTTTTGAATACGCACAGCGCTCCGCATGATAAAATCATACAAACGGCATAGACAAAAGCTATGCTGTCTTCACCAGTGTCTACCGGCGAAACAGTCGAAGAATTCGTTACGTTTGAAGCGTTTCCTGATGACGGCTGATTGCTGCCCGGCTGAACTGGAGCCGGCGTTGGAACCGGTTTGCTTGGCTGTCCTGTCGGCTTTGAAGTTCCTGTTCCTACTAAATCATGTCCTGGAATCGCGTAATATTCTATATCGTTTGACGCGTCATTGGCATTGTTTTCCTGTGAAAGCACTCTTGGAGCCGCTTCGTTTGTTCTTTCTGTTTCGTTCGCTGTTTCCTCAGTCTTGCCTGATATGTCTGTTTCATCAGTTATTTCAGCAGTGTTTAATGTATCGGTTTGACCTTCTGTTTCAGTTATCGACATAACTTCTTTAACTTCATTCAGATCATCGATATCATAAACCGTATTGCTGTCTTTATTTTGAACAGGAGGCATAACTGATTCAGGTTTAGAAACTTCCGGCTGATGAACCTCTGTATCAGGATTTTCCGGATTCACGATGTTTTCCGGATTTTCAGAGTTCTCAGAGTTTTCAGAGTTTTCAGGTTTTTCTGAATTGGAAGGTTCTTCCGGCGCTTCAGGATTTTCAGAATCTGTCGATTCGTCCGGATTTTCAGGATTTACAGGCGCTTCAGGATTTTTGTCATCTGAAACGTCAGGCGTTTCCGTATCAGGAACCTCCGTCTCTTCCTCAGAATCTTCTCCTTGCGCTGCGTCAGTCTCTGTCTTATCTTCATCCTGAGATGGATCTGTCTCATTATCTTGTGTCACATCAGTCTTGTCCCCATCAGGAGTCTGATCTGTCTCAGTTTTATCCTCCTCATCAGCGTTTTCCTGTTTTTCAGATTCTTCACAGGCTTTTTCATAATCAGAGAGCAAAGCTACTCTGAGTCCGAGTTTTTCTATTTTTATTTCTTCATCCTCTGTAAGCTCTTCATCTTCGCACAGATTTACGACTATTACTTTAGATTTTTCTTCTTTCAGCTCTTCTTCAGCAATCTGATCAGCCTTTTTATCCGTCGTCTCTTCTGATTTTTCGTCCTGTTTATCAGCTAAAATCTCTTCAACGATATCATTTACTGCGTCAAGACTTTTTACCGGTTTTTCTTCTGAAAGTCCGTCATTTTTATCGTTGCCTTTTTCCCTGTCCCAGAAAACTGCCGGCGTTTCTTTCGTTATATCGGAAAGTTCATTTTCTCCGTCATGCGTTTCATTTTTAACCGCGTCCTTGCCGTTTTCATCAGTTACCGCGGTTTTATCCTGTTCCTGCGCCATAACAGCCGACGCGCTCAGCGATACCGCGAGCACAGCTGACGAGACAAAAGAAACGATCTTTTTGTACTTTTTCAAAACAATCCCCTCTTTATTTCATTTAGTTTCATATCCCATCGGATTTTTACTCTGCCAGTTCCAGGAATCCCTGCACATCTCGGCAATTCCGTATTCGGCCTTAAATCCAAGCACTTCTTCCGCTTTTTTCGGATCGCAGTAGCAGCAGGCGATATCTCCTGCTCTTCTCGGCTTGATCTCATACGGTATTTCGTGGCCGCATGCTTTTGAAAACGCCTTCACGATATCAAGAACACTGTATCCGTGACCGGTACCAAGGTTGAAGATATCAACGCCTTCCTGTTTGTCCATATGTTTAAGCGCGAGAACATGGCCTCTCGCAAGATCACAAACATGAATATAGTCCCTGACTCCGGTACCGTCAGGAGTATCATAGTCGTTTCCGAAGACTCCGAGCTTTTCAAGACGTCCTACCGCAACCTGCGCCACATACGGAAGCAGATTATTTGGAATGCCCTTCGGATCTTCTCCGATAAGTCCTGACGGATGAGCTCCGATAGGATTAAAATACCTCAGAAGCGTCACTTTCCATTCTTTGTCAGCATTCGCGATGTCTGTGAGCATCTGCTCTATCATCCATTTTGTCCATCCGTACGGATTTGTACATGTGCCTTTAGGACAATCCTCCGTTATAGGTATTTCGGCAGGGTCGCCGTATACCGTGGCAGACGAGCTGAATATTATATTCTTAACTCCATGTCTTCTCATCACGCCGCACATATGAAGAGTGCCTTCGATGTTGTTTCTGTAATATTCGAGAGGTTTCTGAACGGATTCTCCGACTGCCTTAAATCCGGCGAACTGGATCACGGCGTCGATATCATGCTCTGAAAATATCCTTTCAAGCGCCTCTTCATCACAGATATTTTCCTTATAAAAACTTACTTTTTTTCCTGTTATCTCTTCTATTCTTTTAAGGGCGACCTCATTTGAATTTGAAAGGTCGTCTGCAACGACTACGTCAAATCCTTCATTCAACAGCTCCACGCAGGTATGACTTCCTATATATCCTGCTCCGCCTGCAACTAAAACTTTCATTTAAATCTGTTTCTCCTTATCTGTAAACCATTGACTTCGCAACTTCATCGGCTCTGTCTTCGCCCTGAAGGATTCTCACTATCTCGAGTCCAAAGTCAATGGCCGCTCCGGGACCTCTTCCTGTCGTGACGTTTCCGTCTGTCAGCGCTTTAACCTGCTGCACATCAGCGCCTTTTAAGTATTCTTCAAAGCCCGGGAAACAAACTGCTTTTTTGCCTTCAAGAAGTCCGTTTGTACCGAAAACCATAGGAGCCGCGCAAATTGCAGCTATCTTCTTTCCTTCGTCATGCTGTTTCTTAAGGAGGGCTATAAGCCTGTCATATTTGGCAAGATTCGTCGTTCCCGGCATTCCGCCCGGAAGCACCAGAACTTCCGCGTCATTGTAATCAGATTCATCAAACATTATATCCGCCTGAATACTGATACCATGTGAACCTGTCACTGTCTTTGAATCCATAATTGAAACAAGCTTCACTTCAAGACCGCCTCTGATGATGACGTCCGCTGTGGCGATCGCTTCTGTTTCCTCAAATCCTTCCGCTAAAAAAATATATATCATAATCTCACATCCTCCTGGATTTATCTGCCGCTTTTCTGACTGCTTTTATTACATCCGACCGAAACGCCGAATCTTCAAGAGAAGCAACTCCCTCGATAGTAGTTCCGCCCGGTGAACATACCATGTCTTTTAACTCTCCCGGATGTTTTCCCGTCTCAAGCATCAGTTTCGCGCTTCCAAGAACAGTCTGCGCCGCGAAATTATATGCCTGCGCCCTCGGCATCCCTTCAGCTACAGCGGCGTCGGCGAGAGCTTCTATAAACATAAAAACAAAAGCCGGCGAACTTCCGCTGACGCCGACTACGGCATCCATCATGTTTTCCTTGACGACTTCGGCTTTTCCGAAACTTTCAAAGATTTCTTTTACAGCTTTAAGATCGCTTTCGGTTACATTTTCATTGACGCAGAGCGCCGACATACCTTCTCCTACCATCGCAGGAGTATTCGGCATCGTACGCACGACTTTCGTCTTTTTTCCGAATTTTTTCTCTATCCATAATAGCGTCTTTCCCGGCGCAAGAGTTACTATTATCTTCGATTCATCCGTGTCGTCTTTAATTTCGTTTATGACTTCTTCCATGTATATCGGTTTAATCGCGAGAACGATGATATCTGAGCATTTCGCGACGCGCTTATTGTCAGGCTCAGCGATTATGCCCAGTTCATTTTTTATATAAGAAAGAGTTTTTTCTGTTACGGCCGACGCCATAATATCCTCTTTTGAAAAATTTTTCTTCGCAAGTATCCCGGAAATCATCGCTTTAGCCATGTTTCCGCATCCTATAAATCCAAGTTTCATATCAGATCACCTTTATCTTTTATCATAAGACACGCTCCCAAAGGCCATGCCCGCCTGTAATTTTACAGTCTGCATTGCCTTTCATTGCTTGTTTTATCATACTACAAACATTTTAAATTCTCAATAATTTTGTCTTTATTGTTTCAAATTTGTTTCGTTTTTATTTCATTTCTGTTCTGCGATCCTGCTGTTTTTTTCTTCTTCCATTTGTCTTATACTTACGCGCAGCCTCGCGTTTTCCTCCTGCAGAACGAGCATCTCATCTACCAGCGCTCTCCATCTGTCGCGGTATCGCCTGGTGAGTATCTCTGTTACATCTGACAAAAGCTTTACTTTTTCCATTACAACGCTTATCGCGAGTTCCATATCGTTGTATTTTTCTTTTGCGTAAATACACATAGGGAAAAAATATTCGCGCATCAATCTTACATATTCGTCTATCACTTTAAAAGAATTATTGTAAATCTCTTCTGTCGTTATGGCTATTTCGACGATCTTAATCATCAACGCGAATTTATCTTTCTTTATCTCTTCATAATATCTCTCTTCTTCTTTTTTGCCCGACATTTTTCTGTGGGTCAATACGTCAACTATATGCATGATCTCATCGTTAAGATCAAATTCTGCAGCGAGTTCTTTTTCTTTTCCCGGAAAAGAAACCGCTTCATTTACGATATTTCCCAAGGCGCCTGTCAGGATAATGTCCATCTCGCCGTTGCTGACAGGAAGCTCAAGATCGATAAGAAGCTTGCATACCCTAACCGCGTAAGCGTAATAAATATATGCGTCCTTTACTATGGAATAACCTTTTTGCGATCTTTCCATTAACAGCTTATCGACTTCCGGCAGAAATCTTTTTGTTATCGTTAAATTTCTCTCATCGGCATATTCGTCAATAATGTAATATAATTTTTTTATCTCCGCCATTACTTCGCTCTTTTTTTCAGATATCTCATTCATGGAATGTCCCTCCCTCGTTCCAAAGCGTCTGCCACGTATGGCGCAAATGACTGTTTTCATCTCTTAAAATCTGCACTTTTTTCTGAAGATCCTCTTCCGTTTCGGAAAAGCGGTCAGACAGAGCTTCCGACGCTTTGATCAGCGTAACCATCTTATTCTTAAACATCTGAATGTTTCTTTTTATTTCAGGATATTTGCGTTTCGCGTTCTCGCACATCGGAATATAGTACTTTCTCGTCTCGTCGGCGTATTCGTGAACCTTCCATAGCGACATATTGTAGAGGTCTTCCACATTGTTTCCCCTGTCGGAAAGTTTTACCAGAAGCGCGAGCTTGTTGTTTTCTATATTTTTAAAGAACTCCTTTTCCTCTTCCTCGGTAAAATCCCATCTCTTTGAAACTGTCTTAACCGTATCGTATACCTCCTTGTCGAGATAAAAATCGGTATACATTTCCGTTCCGCCGTTTTCAAAAGGTATATCCTCTATCATGTCATGGCAAAGCGCAGAGGCTATCAGTATATCCTCCTCTTTTTTTGTTATAGCGATCTGAAGATCTATTATCATACGGCAAACCTGCAGAGGATGTATCAGATACGGCAGCCGGTACATCTCTCCGTCTTTTACTATCATCGATTTTCTGTGAGCTCCATCGTGAAGTCCTCTTGCCAGAGGAAGCGCTATCTTTGTATTCCACATCCTGTTGGCGGTAGCATAATAATCCACATATTCATACGCGGAGCGTATCATCCAGAATTCGGACTGATCATACTTCAGAACTTCAGGATCTATTTTTGACAATGTATCTTTAACTCTTGTTCGAAATTCGTTTCTCGTCTCCATATTTATCCCCCGTAAAAAACAAGGCGGCATCTATCCATCTTATACAAAAGCATAAAATGACAGATTACCGCCGTAAGTCAAATCACATTTTTCTGGTTATTATCCATGGCGCAGGCTGTGTTTCAAATGTATGCTTGCTTGTCATCTTTGATACTATGATCTGCGTAATATCCGGCTCGCCGATTCCGAGCTGCGCGAATATCTCCTCCGTCTGTGCCGCCGTCTTAAAGTCAAGTGTATATATTACAAATTCCATATCAGGGTTGATGCTGAGCATATATTTCATTTCCTGTTCCATACTTGCCGAAGCTACAAGCATGGTAACGTCAGGAACAGGAAGTCCTTTCATCTGTTCTTCATCAACATGATCGATTATATTTATATTCTGTATTCCGAACTGGTTTACGTTTTCTTCGAGAGTCTGTCTGTCGCGCTTGCTGTATTCAACGGCTATGACAGTTCCCTCTCCCGCCATCATCGCGGCTTCTACAGCAATGGATTCGCTTGAAATGGCGCAGACATTTTTATGTTCGTCTATATGCATCTTGCTGAGGATTACTGCTCTGATCTCTGATCCCACATAGCGCACAGAACCGCTCGCGAAAACCTGATTGTCCATTCCGAATTTGAGCGTGCTTCTCGCTTTGTCGTTGATTATTATCATTCCGGCCGAAGCGTTTATGCCTCTGTTAAGCATATCGTAAACTTTCGCTTGTTTTATCTCGCCTTTCGGCTCGCTTCCTTCATTATATATAACTGTGCATTCTCCAAGTCCCGCGTTAAACATCTTGTAAAAAATATCAGGGTGGCCTGCCTCAGTAAATACAAGAACGCAATTATGCGACTCTACCGTAGGAATCAGATTTTTATTTTTTCTTGTTATATCGAGGATCTTGACCTTTTCAAGATCGATATTTGTATTTTCCGCAAAATACTTGAGCCATGCTAAAATATGCGAATTAGAAAACATATATTCTTTATCCATGATACATCATCTCCTTGCAAGCATTATTGAATATTATACACTCAGTGAGGCAGATACCGCAATATTTCTTTAATGCAGAAGAAAATATAATTTCTTCCACTTATTAATATTGCATTACATTATCGTTTGAATTATATTCAATCAAAAAAAGTAACCGCCCTCGCCAAAGGTTTGCGGTTACTCTGAACTAAACTTAGGGCTATCCATCATCGGATGGCACCTTTTTTCTATATAATTATTATAGCATTTCATTTAGTTGTTTCAAGCGGTTTTGAAATTTTTTTATATTTAACTTCATGCGATGATCTATCAATGTTATAATGATATCAGTTGTTTTAAGTCTATATCAATTGCCAATTTCTTACAAAATACAATTCGAGGTAACCACCATGAAAAACACAATGAAAGCAGTTGTATATGATAAACCGGGAAGAAAATTTGCTTCCATCAGAGAAGTACACATTCCCAAATGCGGCGATGACGAAGTCCTCATCAGCGTCAAAGTTTCCGGAATCTGCAAAGGAGCGGACGGAGATATCGACACAGTAGGAACAGACAGAACCGTATACCCAATTACTCCAGGCCATGAATTCGGCGGCATCATCGCTGAAATGGGAAAAGATGTAAAAGGCTTTTCCATAGGCGACAGAGTAACCGTCGATCCGCCGTCATTCTGCGGAAAGTGCGAATACTGCCGCAGCGGCGAGCCTGACTATTGTACTGATATACATTATATCGGAAATAACAACAACGGAAGTTTCGCCGAATACGTTATCGCAAAATCAAATCAGCTTTACAAAGTTCCGGAAAATTTGTCTCTTGAAGAAATATCTTTTTCAGAACCTGTTGCCTGCTGCGTTCACGCTATCAAAAAAGCAAACATCAAATACGGTGAAACAGTCGTTGTGCTCGGCTCAGGATGTAGCGGCATTATAATGGCGCAGCTCCTTAAACACAGCGGCGCTTCCGATGTAATCGTCATCGCAGGCAATCAGAAAAAACTTGACCTTGTAAACAGTTTCGGAATCGACACGATAAAAATGGACAGAAAAGATCATTCCATACACGAAAACAAACTTCACGAGCTTTATCCTCTTGGAGTCAACGTAGTGATAGATACAACTGGAAGTCCTGACATGATAAGAAGCGGTTTTAAACTTCTTCGAAAAGGCGGCCGGTTCGTTCAATACGGCGTTGTCAGAGAAACGCTCTCAATTGACGTGCTCTCATTCTGGTGCGTCGAAAAAAGCTATATCACTTCCGCCTGCGAAGCCTTCGACTATCCGGAAGCCATAATGGCTCTTGAAAAAGGCTGGGTAGACGTCAAACCGCTCATAACAAAAAGATACAAACTGAACGACTACTTTGAAGCGCTTGACGAAGCAGTAAATAACACCGAGAATTTAAAAGTGCTTATAGTTTCGGAGTGAGAGATTTTCTCACTCCGAAACACAGATACTTTTTTCAAGCATAACTGTTTCTGCTGCATTCAGCAATTACCACTGTTCGCTCAACAAAAAATCTGCCAAATGTACAATTCTTATACCATTATCAATTCCTACATCCATACTGTTCATTGTCACTACATATTTGGGATAATGGTCCGAAATCATCATTAAATTACCAATTTCCCTATCTGAATTTTCAGGCAGCTGCACACAAACCTGAACATAAACTTTCTCATTACGGCGAACGCCTATAAAATCTATTTCTTTCGAAGCATTTTTCCCTATATATACATCATATCCGCGGCGCTTCATCTCTAAAAACACAATATTTTCCAGTGCTCCATCCAGCATCTTCCTGTCATAACCCAAAAGACAATATTTCAAAGTTACATCCGCCAGATAGTATTTTTCTTGAGTCTTCAATACGCTTTTTCCCTGAATGTCATATCGATGACACGGATAGATAATAAATGCCTGTTCAAGCCATCGCAGATAATTATAAATAGACTCAACCGATACTGTTCTATGTTCACTTCTCAAAAATTTAGCGATTGAACTTGCCGAAAAGGTTTTGCCCATATTTTCAACAATAAATTTTACCACACGGTCAAAAAGATCCTGGCGATTGATTCTATGACGCTTTACAATATCTCTGGAAATTACTGTATGATAAATACCATTTACAATCTGATAAGCACTCTGCTCCTCATAGTTTCCCAATGCAATTATTGGAAAGCCTCCAAAACGTATGTATTCCTCCAACAGTTCCTTTTGAGAATGTAAATCCTGCTTTTTAAAAGCAAGATACTCTTTAAAGGATAATGTGTAAACAGGAATTGAAACAAATCGTCCCGTTAAATAAGTCGATAACTCACTTGACATAAGTTTTGAATTTGAGCCGGTCACAAAAATGTCAACATTATATCCTTCCAAAAGGCTGTTAACGCAACGCTCCCAGCCTTTCACCTCCTGTATTTCATCTAACAAAAGGTAACAACGTTCTTTTCCACGGATACTATTTAAAAGTTCATCATACATATCTTTTGCAGAAATATCTTCCGGGATATCCATTTCCGTGTATCGTTTCTGTATTATACGGTCATCGGGGACGCCTCTGCTTCGCAGTTCATCTGCAAGCATTTTAAAAATTGTAGATTTCCCGCAGCGACGTACTCCCGCAAGAATTTTCACTAAAGGCTGGTCGATAAAAGGTTCAATGGCATGAATATAATCCGGTCTTACTATCATATGGAGTCCTCCTTTTTGTACCATTTTATCCTATTTTACCCAAAGGTTAGTTAATATACAACATATTTTTCTTGTTTAACCGTAAAAACATTACTTATTTTATTGTTTTTTCTACACTGATTTTTCATTTATTTAATAATATGGAAAAAGTTTGAATCTGTTTTCACCCGATCTATCCGGCTTATCAGAAGATATGACGAAGCTCATAATTACTTCGCCATTCTTTAACCAAAATTTATAGTTAGTATTGATTCGATAAAAAGAGCCCAGAGACATTCATCTCGGTGAACTCCCTGAGCTCAAATAATTATTTACGTCTTCTCGCCCCAATCTTTGAAAACTGAATATCAATTAATACGGCAATAAGAATCATTAATCCCTTTACAATTATCTGCCAGTTTGTGTTAATCTCTAAAAGATTAAGTCCATTATTTATAACGCCGATTATTACACATCCGATTATAGTTCCTACGACCTTTCCTTTACCGCCTGTAA
>CASEDW010000002.1 GCA_949286775.1 uncultured Eubacteriales bacterium
ACAATGCGACTTAAGAAAGGAGTTACGTATTAAAATGCGAAAAGACAAAAATAAAGTGATGGCTAAAAAATTTATAAAGAGTCTGGCGGCAAAAGGACTTAGCGCTACTGTTGCGGCGACTACTATCGCAAACATGGCTGTTCCGGCATTTGCCAATGAAAGCGAAGTTATATACAGCGATGAGACTCAGAATGAAAATTCGGATATGGATATTTCCGTGAATGAAAGCAGTGATAATGAAGAAAATATAAATAACGAAAGTAATGAAAGCGATGTAAATTCTGATATTGACAATCAGGAAAATAACGACGCTGACGGATCAGAAGATAATATCGAAAATAGTGATAATTCTGAAGATGTGTCAAATGAAGATGTCAATAATGATGAAACAGATGACGTTTTCACGGAAAATCAGGATAATCAGATACAGCAGGAGCAGAATGATGCTTCAGAAACAGAAACTGTAAATAATGACGAGGAAAACAATGTCCCGCAGGAAAGAACTACGGTAGCGGTATCTTCACCCCTTTTAATAACCGAGATCGTAGCGGATACACACCGCGCCGATATGACAACGGCGAGCGGTACGGACGCATATGAATATGTTGAGATCCGTAACGTTTCAGACAGAACTGTTTCTTTAGATAAATATCTTATACAAAATCTAAATGGCGGCGCGGTGACGGATTGGGATATTCCGGAGGGCACAACTCTTGAACCGGGTGAATTCCTGACAGTATGGATCAGAAACTCTGAAAGCGACAGCCTTTCAGATGCTGAATTCAAGACATATTACGGTGTTGAAAACGATATTAATATAGTAAAAACTACTCAGATCGTAAACGGTTTTTCCAATTCGGGAGAGCGCTCAATACGTATTATAGTAAAAGACACTGAGCAGACTGTTACTCAGATCACATACAACGACGGCGAACAAAAAGCTCAGACAAAGAAGGGCATTAATTTCGGATATACAGCCGGAAGCGCGCAGCAGCCGACGCTTTCTTATGATCATGATCCGACGCCGGGAAATTTTTCAGCAGATCAGAATGAAGATTGGATATATCAGCTGCCGGGTCAGTCTGACGCGGCTGTAAATGTAACTGCGGAAACGACTGCAAAACCGGGCAGCGCGTTTTCAATTTCGGCTTCGACAAATCTTTCGGGAATCGTCACCGACGCCTATGTTACGATAGCTGAACTTGACGGCAGGAAGTATGACATGATCTATGACAACGGCGTATATAAAGCTTCCGTTCCGTCAGCTGATTTTACGGAGCTTGATTCGTTTACATATACGGTATATATGAGCAACTCTGTAAACGACTGTTCATATACAGGTACTGTTACGGTAGACAAACAGGCTGAATCGCCTGAACTTGCAGCCCCGATACTTATAACTGAAATCGTACCTAATACTGCAAATGTAGACGGATCTGACGCTCTTGAGTTTTTCGAAATTTACAATGCGGGATCACAGACTGTAAGCCTTGACGATTATGATTTTTATTATGATAACGGAACAAGTGTAAAACAGTGGAAGCTTGCCGACAGTCTTAAAATAGACCCAGGAAAGAGCGCTGTTGTATGGATTAAGAATGACGCTAATATCGCCGCGGGATATGATGTTGATAAATTTAATGAAAATTACGGAACATCATTTGTATCAGGTGAGAATTTTACAACTGTTGAGTCGGACGGATTTTCAAATTCCGGAGATAGAAAAGTTTATGTCAGAACTAAGACGGGACTTGATCTCTATACTGTGTCTTATTCGGCTTCAGGTTCTTCAAACGGAAAGATTGATGAGGGTGAAGCGATAACTTACAGCTACAACGGATCGGAGATTTCTGTAAATTACGACGGAGAAACCACGCCCGGCGCATTGGATTCAACGCATCAAAGCGTGAACGGACAGTATACGTTCCCTTCTTATGTTGAAAACGCTGCTGTAACAACATCAGCCCCGTCAGATATTGCCGAGGGTGAAAGCTGGACTGTCAAAATCGACTCAACAAATCTTAATTCTGAAAAGATTTTGAGCGCGAAATTA
>CASEDW010000003.1 GCA_949286775.1 uncultured Eubacteriales bacterium
CTATGTGGATGGCATGAGTGATAAGTTCGTCTACACCCTGATTTTTCGCTGCCGAAATAGCGACTACCGGGACGCCCAAAAGTGATTCCATAGCGTTTATATCAACTGATCCGCCGTTTCCGGTCAGCTCGTCCATCATATTCAGCGCGACAACCATAGGCCTGTCCATTTCAAGAAGCTGCATGGTCAGATATAAGTTTCTCTCAATATTTGTGACGTCTACGATATTTATAATCGCGTCAGGTTTTTCATTGAGTACAAAATTTCTTGAAACGATCTCTTCAGCAGTATACGGCGACATAGAATATATGCCGGGAAGATCAGTGACTTTTGTGTTCGGATAGCCTATGATAGCGCCGTCTTTTCTGTCAACGGTAACGCCCGGAAAATTTCCTACATGCTGATTTGACCCTGTTATTTTATTGAATAGCGTAGTTTTACCGCAGTTCTGATTTCCAACAAGAGCAAAAGTAAGCACATGATCAGGAGGAAATGCTTTCACGGTGCTTTTTTCGTGATGTATTCCCGGCTCGCCAAGGGCGGGATGTAATGATTTTGTTCTGTATGACTTTCTTTTATCATCGCTGCTTTTTAAATCCTTCGGATCTATTAATGATACGTCGATTTTTTCGGCTTCAGAAAGCCTGAGAGTAAGGTTGTATCCGTGAATATTGATCTCCATCGGATCTCCTAAAGGAGCGAACTTTACAACTTTGAGTTCAGCGTTCGGTATTACTCCCATGTCAAGAAAATGCTGTCTTAATGCGCCTTCGCCGGATACTTTGTCGACCCGGGCGCATTGTCCGATTGATAATTTATTTAACTTCATGATGCCCTCTTTTTAATAAAAATGTTTTCTAACCTTGAAGTTTCCAGTTAGCATATTACATTAATGGTTAGCTCATGGCAATCGGTTTGTACCATGAGAAGATGAATATTTTTAAAAATATCAACAATGAGTATTGATTATATCATATAAGCGTGATATAGTTTCTATATCTTAACTCTTATCTTTAATATAAACATACTTATCTTATATTTCTGATTATCTAATTTCAACAGATTTCCTGAAAAAATTTTTCCGAATTTGATATTTCAATTTACAGAGCAGCAGTATTTTGCGTCCAAAGAAAGGAGGCGGTCTGAAAAAAGTAATGATTTAAGAAGGAGGATTCATATTGAAAGGCAAGGTTCGAGTAATAATCGGGTTTTTCATATGTGTTATCGGCGCATTGATATTTCTCTATCCGACATTCAGGGAGTTAAAGACACAAAGCGAGGTAGACGGCATTATCAGCCGGTTTAAAGAAACATATGAAGAAAGTGAAAACAACAAAAGCAGCGAAAAAGATGCAAAGGACAGCGAAGATCAGATTGTTGAGGATGGCTTAGAAAACGCTTCAAAGGACAGCTCAGAAAAGAGTTCAGACAGGCTGTATGACGGATTATATGAAGAAATGTTCAAGTATAATTCGGATCTGTTCATAAACGGACAGCAGCTTTCCGACGCTTTCAGTTATGAGTATGTTCCTATTGATCTTGCGTCTTTTGATCCGAATTCAGCCATCGGTTACATAGAGATCCCATCTATAGGATGCTCTCTGCCTTTATTTTTAGGCGCTTCAGAAGAACATCTGTCAAGGGGAGCTGCCGTGATGGGAAATACGTCAATGCCGGTTGGCGGCGAAAATGCCAACTGCGTTATCGCGGGTCACAGGGGATATCTCGGAAGCGCATATTTCAGGAATATCAATCAGATATCTGAGGGCGACCGGATTTTTATAACTAACCCGTGGGAGACGCTTGTGTATGAAGCCGTTTCAATGGAAGTTATAACGCCCGTAGACGCGGAGCCGCTTTTGATACGTGAAGGCGAGGATATTGTGACTATTGTGTCGTGTCATCCCTACATGATAGGTGGCGGGCCTGACAGGATAGTGGTTCAGTGCAGACGTGTAGGAAGTCTTTCAAACAGTGAACCGGCTGAAAATGAGAACGCGGTTTACGAAAGTACATCCGTTACCGATATGACGGACACAGAAGAGAATCCGGCAAAAGAAGATACGGGAACATATTTTAAGGTATCTGATACAAACGATGATGAAGTTTTAATGTTCGCGGAATCGTTGCTTCGGAAAATTCTTCCGGCGTTTTTGATCTTTGCCGCAATATTAATCCTTATAAAAAACAGAAAAAATAAAACAAAGTAAAACAGGTAGTACAAAGGAGATAATTAATGAGATCTAAAAAAGCATTACAGAAATTTATGATCCTTATGCTTACGGGAGCAATGTCTGTATCAGCATTTTCGCTTCCGGTAATGGCTGAAACATCAACAGAAAAAGCAACAAATAACACAGGCGTAAACGACGCTCTTGACGCTTCTGACATTATTGATAAATCAAGAAAAGGAAGTATCGAGATCTATAAATACGACCAGACAAGCGCGAAAAATGACGGCGTATGGGCTGATAACGGCGACGGCACAGTTACCATCACATCAGAAGACGGACAGTCATATACTGTTGAATCAACAGGAGAGAGAAACACAACAGCCCAGAACGCATTGTCCGACTATGCGATAAAAGGCGTTGAGTTCTCTTACGTATATCTTGGCAAAGTGGAACAGTATAGCTATTCAAACGGCGGTCAGACAAAGGTAAATGTTGTCTATGAGATCGATCAGGATCTTGCGGATATTTTAAGCCTTAAAGCTGAAGACGCGTATGTTATGACCGCCGAAGGAGTCGCTTTTAAGTGCGATTCCGGAAAACTTCATTATGACAGCACGCAGTTAAATAACGCTCTTTCAGCACTTATGAGCAGCGGCGATACGGCGGCAAAAAATGAACTCGAAAGATATGCCGAAAGCAAGGTAACAGGCAGATTTGCTGATACAGACGCTGACGGATATACACATGTTGAAAATCTCGATCTTGGATTATATCTGATAGTTGAGACGGAAGTTCCAGAAGAAGTAACCGTTACGGCAACACCGTGGTTTGTTTCGCTCCCGTTTACAAATATCAGTGATTCAGAACAGACTGCTCAGGATGAGGATACAAACACATCAGGCGAGCAGTGGCTCTATGATGCCGTATGCTACCCGAAAAATCAGACGGGCAACCCGACCCTTGACAAGATGGTAAGAAACGCCTACGGAACGATCAATACAACGGAAGGAATTTCAAGCTACAACACGGATTATGTCGTTTCGACATATGACGCTCCTGTGGGAGCCGCGGATGCAGAAGCCCTTGTAAATTCAAGAAATACCGATGAAGGAACGCATGAATATAAGTTCGGCGATACCACAACGGCCTCTGAAGGAGACATCCTTGATTACGTTGTAATGTCAAAACTTCCGACTATCACAAGCGAGTCTACATATCTTACTCAGTATACCTTTGTAGATAAACTTTCAAAAGGCCTTACTTACAATAAGGATGCGAGGGTAGCGATCTATAACAACGAGGAAGACGCTAAACTTAATAATATCACAAACGCCATTGTGGCTATGGATCTTGATTCAGCTCAGACTACGGTAGGAAACAACGACCAGTCATTTGAAGAAGGAAAACCTAACACCACATGGCTCTACAGCCAGAATTACGTAAACTTAAACGTATCTGACGGGGAGACAGACCTTACAAACGGTGAAACAACCCTTACGGTATCATTTACCGAAGACGGACTTAAAATGATAAATGAAGGACGCGCCCAGTCGGCTGACGTAAAAGACTACGGCGATAACGCCTATACGGATGAAGAAGGAGAGGTTGTCCTTAATGAAGAGGGCTTCAGCGACTACTACATTGTAATTTATTACACCGTGACAGTAAACTCAGACGCACAGGTAGTTCTTGGCGATGACGGAAATCCGAACGATGTAAACCTCACATGGGAAAGAACGAGTGAAAATTATACAAATACTATTGAAGATCGCTGTTACGTATACTCATACGGAATCGACCTCAATAAATATTTCTCGGACCAGGAGGGCGATTACTCAAAGGTTCAGTTCCTTCTTTACAACGTAACGGACGGATATTATGTGGTAGCCGATACTGTAGATGATACTGAAGGCGAGAACATCTATTACGTCGGTGGAACGGGAGATATCGCCGATACTGAAATAGGAAAAACTGTGGACAGAGAAAACGCGACGGTATTTACGCCTAACAAAGACGGTAAGATCTTCGTACACGGTATTGAAGCTGATACATACGAACTTATTGAGATCGCTACAGATGACGGTTATAAGCTCCTTGACGGACCTGTAACTATCAATATCGTTCCGGCAACAAGAGAAATCATACCGTCAGCGGCGGGTTATGTGGGAAACGATGCTGCCGCAGACGCTCATGTACATGAAGAAGCATGTTATGACGAGAACGGTTATCTTATCTGCGGACATGCGGCTGATGAGGACGCAAACGGACGTACTATCGGTAAAACAGCAATGTATGTAGGAGCTGTTGAATCGGCAACAGCAACTGTTGACGACGTTAATACTGCATTAGGCAGCTATGAGGATTCGGCGAACGCTCTTGTAGGCGTTGAAGTGACAAATACCGAAACATTCCTGTTCCCTCCTACAGGTGGTTACGGAACAATCATCTTCACTCTTGCAGGCTGCGGAGCTGCGTTTGCAGGCATTATGATTATGACGAGAAAGAAGAAAGATGCTGAACAGCAGTAAAGAAAGGTAACTTATAAAAGGTGACAAAGGATAAGAAAAATAGACGGTCGTTAAGAAAACTGATAACTGTATTGTTAATAATGGCGGCTTTTGTTCTCATGTTTTATCCTTTCATTTCAAACTTTCTCTATGAAAATACAGCCGGTTCGGTGGTGGCCTCGTTAAGCGAGGCCGCCTCATCCGGCGATAAAGAAGAAACAGAAGAAATGAAAGAAGAGATAGAAAAGGCGCGGCAGTACAACGAACGTCTGGCGCAGGTAAGGGTACAGCTCGGAGATCCTTTTGACGAAGAGCAAAATATAGGAACGGAAGGGAATTATAACAACCTTCTAAACATGACGGAAACCGGCATAATGGGATATATCGAGATTCCTGTAATAGAAGTTTCGCTTCCAATATATCACGGTACATCCTCTGAAGTCCTTGAGCAGGGCGCGGGACATCTTGAAGGGAGTTCTCTTCCTGTAGGCGGTAATAATACAAACAGCGTTATTAC
>CASEDW010000004.1 GCA_949286775.1 uncultured Eubacteriales bacterium
AGAGTTTTCACCTGCATTGCTTCCTGTGAGGCGATATCTTTTACCATGCCTTCAGGCGTCATATCTTTTCCGTATTCGTAAAATTTACCGCCGGTTTTTTCGACGCTTTCTCTTAATTCTTTGCCGGCTTCTTCATAGTTTGTATCAGTTATTACATCGCGAAGGAAAAATCCGTTTGCTCCGGTACTGTTTTCAAAAGCGGCTTCGCCTCTGAACAGCCCGAAAACAGTGACGTCATGCTGAGCGCACAGATCGCTGGCTTCCTGAAGATCCACAACGGGATTTGAGCCTGCTTCTTCCGCGTTTTCTGTAGAAAGGATTATGATCCTCGAGCGATCCTCCAGATCGAGCATCGGAAAACTGTAAAGACATGAAGCAAGGCCGTCGCCGACAAGGAAAGCGCCCTTTGAATATTCGTGCTGCGACGTAGCTATGCCGATCCAGCTCAGTTCATTCATCCTGTCCATATCTTTGTCATATTCCGCCTGCATCTCAGCTGAAAGAGAACCGTGCTCTATTATATAGTCGCCATAGTACTGATCGAGTTTGATTCCGAGATTAAAATATTCTTTTAACTCTTCCAGCTTATCTATCACATAGTCATAGTCGTCCGTAAGCGGAACGTACAGAAGAGACGACGAACTGTAAAGCGAAATTCCGAATCTGTCGCCGTCAAGACCTTTTACGATGCCTTCAACGGCGTCGATCAGGTCGCTGTTAAGGGTATCGAGATAAAATGAAGTATCCATGCATAGCATGATATCCCTTTTTTTAACGCCGACAGATACGTTTTCTTTGATATACGGCCTTGCCGCCAGAAAGGAAACGCTTAAGGCAGCGGTAATAAGAGATATTTTCATAATGACGGAAAGTATCAGATGTTTTCTTCGCGCAGCCCTGAATTCCGGCGATTTCATCATAAGAATACTGTTTGCCGAACGAGGACCGCCGGAGTACTTTCCGGATTTTTTCAATATATGAAAGAATATCGTCAATCCTGCGATAACAAGAATTGCGATTAATATAATTATAGGATATTTAAATTCCAAAATAGCGACTCCTTTTTCAGATATACCAGTTGTTAATAATATTTGCCGCAGTATCAATTGACATACAAGTGTTTCTGGTGGAAGATTCAGCGAATTCCGGCTCATAGCATTCCGTTATCAGCTGCGTGAGGGAATGAATTCCAAGAGATCTGATCTCTTCCAGTGTGAAAAACTGTACCCTAAGGCCTGTCGATTCAAAAACAAAAGACCGTATATACCGGCTCAGTTTCTGATAGCTTTTTTTCATGCTGATTTGACCGCTTTCAGCCTGCTGCCTGAGCTCCCAGAGAAGATCGCGGTATTTGTTTTTGATCATCTCAAGGGTGGGCGGCGGCACCGGTTTTATTTTTGGCGCTCTTTTCTTATGAGTAAATTTGGATTTTCTTAAAATTATGAGCCCGAGTATGATCGCACCTGCCAGAAAGACGGCTGCGAGGATTATCCATACTATCAAATATGAAAATGGCTCCTGAAGTTCAACAGTAAAATTATTCATCGTTTATTTTCTCGCGTCATGTGTAAGTTTAGTGTTCTGTTCAAAAAGTGACAGGATGCAGTCCGGGATATCTTTTTCCTCTGATATCATGCAGACGGAAGCTCTGTTTTTAGTTAAAAGGTCATGTTTTTCATTGTATATTTTTTCGCGCATTTCTATTTCGGCCTGATAGAGCTTTTTCCCGCCGATAATAAATGTATCGGAATATCTGTCGCCGTATACGTCATATGAACCGGGACTTGAAAGGAGGATGTCATCAATACATGCTACCATCAGATCATTTTTATAGGTGAGCTTTTGCACTATGGATTTATCAAGCCTGCTCAAACCCTCAAGATCCGTAACGAGCAGAATTATCATCTCGCCAGAATAGCTTTTCGCGGCGTATTCAAGGAGAAAGTTAAGAGGCAGAGCTTTTCTGTCTTCGGCGTTTTTGCTGTATCTGTTTAACAGACCGACAAGATGCTCGTTTCCGCAGTGAAAAGACTCGCGTCCTATTTTCCCGTTGTAGCTGCAAAGCAGAGAATAGTCGCATCCCTTAGCTGAAAACAGCCATGAAAAAGAACCGAGAATTGTTTCGGCGAGTTTTGATTTCACCTCGTTTTTTGAAGTATGTCCTGACATTTTTATGCCGCAGTCGCCGATCAGGAGAGCCTTGTGACGACGCTGAGAGATAAATCTGCGCACAAGCATTTTTCCGTGAGCAGACGACGCTTTCCAGTCGATATAGCGGATACTGTCGCCGCTGCGGTATTCGTCCAATTTGTCAAATTCAAGAGACGGTCCGTTAAAAGGCGACAGATAATCTCCCTCCAGCACATGGGAGGATTTTCTTGACGTCGCCAGCGTTACCAGACTTTTTATTTTTGAAATATCAGTATAATTCATAATAAATCATTCTTTCCATTAAGATATATCAGCTTAAGGCGTAGGCAGCTTTGAAATGATGTTGTCGATTATCGTTTCAACTGAGACGTTGTCTATCATCGCCGAATAGTCGAGGGATATACGATGTCTTAATACCAAATGAGCCATCGATTTTATATCTTCCGGTATTACGTAGCTTCTTCCGTTTATAATAGCGGCTGCTTTCGCTGTTTTAAGAAAAGCGATGGAAGCTCGCGGACTCGCGCCCATGCGTATATAAGAAGCCGTCGTTTTGTCGAGACATTTTTCGGGATTTCTCGTGGCGTCTACTATGTTCGCGATATATTCTTTTATGCAGTCATCCATATAAACTTTGTTTACTATCTCCTGTACCGCGTCGATATCGGCTATAGTTACGACAGGAGGAGCGGCTGTTTTTTTGCCTGATTCCATCAGATTTAATATAGCGACTTCTTCGTTAACAGAAGGATATTCTATTTTTTCTTTTATTAAGAATCTGTCTGTCTGAGCCTCCGATAAAGGATATGTGCCCTCCTGCTCGATAGGATTCTGCGTAGCGATTACGATAAATATATCGTCAGGAACGCGGTACGAAGTTCCGCCTACAGTAACCTGAAACTCCTGCATTACTTCGAGCATGGCGCTCTGCGTTTTCGCGTTTGAACGGTTTATCTCGTCAAGAAGCACGATGTTCGCGAATACAGGTCCTTTGATAGTCTCAAATTCATGAGTATCGGGGTTGTAGATCTGCGAACCTGTTATGTCTCCCGGAAGAAGATCAGGCGTGCACTGTATTCGTGAAAAGATGCCGCTGACAGAGTTGGCAAGAGCCTGGGCGGCTGTGGTTTTCGCAAGTCCGGGTACGGACTCAAGAAGGATGTGGCCGTCAGCTATAAGCGCGGTTACAAGCGCTTTTTTTAAGTTCCCCTGCCCGATTATCCTTGAGTCAAGATACATAAAAATCTGATTTATTACATTAGTTGAAAACTGAAATTCGCCCTGTGAAATCTGTGAGTTCTGTTCCATAATATATAATCTCCTGTATAAATGATTCGTGATATCAAAATAAAGAATTTTGACCTAAATATAATATCATGTTATGATATCAGGGTCAAAGTTATATGCTGTTATGCAAGCACATTATGCTGTGCATAATGATTTGCATAACGACATATAACCTTGGACCCGTAAAAACATGAGAAAGAGCCATTTTTCATAGAAAAATGAGCGATTTCGAATTTTTTTAGGATTTCGAGAGTGCGAAGCACGGAGAAATCCGTGATATCATAAAAAACATATGATTTTAATCAGGGTCAAAAGGTCATATATGATAATTCAATCAATTCTTGATATCATCAATATGGACATCGTAAATCTAAAATTTGAAAATTATGTTAAAAAAGCGAGGGGTTTGAGAAAATGCTTACGTTGGATAAATTTGAGGAAGCGGCTGAAACAGTCAAAAAAGTCATAAGAGAAACAAAACTTGTCTACAGCGAGTATTTGAGCGCGCAGACAGGAAATAAAGTTTATTTAAAACCCGAAAACATGCAGTTTACGGGAGCTTATAAATTAAGAGGCGCTTATTATAAGATAAGCACACTTACAGATGAAGAAAGAGCGAAGGGACTGATCACGGCGTCAGCGGGAAATCACGCCCAGGGAGTGGCATACGCAGCGAAGTGTTACGGAGCTAAAGCGGTTATCGTAATGCCTACGACGACTCCGCTTATTAAGGTTGAAAGAACACGCAGCTACGGCGCGGAGGTTGTTCTTTACGGAGACGTTTACGACGAGGCATGCGCCCGCGCTTATGAATTGGCGGAAGAATACGGTTATACCTTTATTCATCCCTTTGACGATCCTGCCGTAGCGACGGGACAGGGAACCATCGCCATGGAAATATTCCAGGATCTTCCGCTTGTGGAATACATCCTCGTACCTATCGGCGGAGGCGGACTTGCGACAGGCGTTTCAACCCTCGCAAAACTTCTCAACCCGAAGATCAAAGTTATCGGCGTGGAACCGGCAGGAGCGGCATGTATGAAAGCTTCTTTTGAAGCAGGCGAAGTAGTCGGTCTTCCGGATGTCAATACAATAGCCGACGGCACGGCGGTAAAACGTCCGGGAGAAAAAATATTTCCTTATATAAGGGAAAATCTCGACGGCATTATTACGGTAGAAGACAATGAACTTATCGTGGCTTTCCTTGACATGGTGGAAAATCACAAGATGATAGTTGAAAACTCGGGACTTCTGACTGTCGCGGCGCTTAAACATCTCGATGTAAAAGATAAAAAAGTCGTCGCCATATTAAGCGGCGGAAACATGGACGTTATCACGATGTCTCAGGTCGTTCAGAACGGACTTATTGCCCGCGACAGGATATTTACAATTTCTGTTCTTCTTCCTGACAAACCGGGCGAGCTTGTTAAAATATCGGAGATAATCGCCCGTGAGAGAGGAAATATAGTTAAACTTGAACATAACCAGTTCTACAGCATAAACAGAAACGCCGCCGTTGAACTTATAATAACTCTCGAATCCTTCGGAACCGAGCATAAAAAACAGATAATCAAAGCTGTCAGAGACGCGGGATACAGATTAAAACAGGTAGCCGGAAGACTGTGATTTTAAGGCAATATTACTAAAAGGAAGCGAAAAGAATATATGGAACATTCAAAACGCAAGTGGAAAGTATTAATAGCTGACGATGAGCAAATGATAATTAAGCTGATAATTTCATTGATCCCATGGGACGAATTAAATCTTGAACTTGCATCTACAGCGTCAAACGGACTTGAAGCCATAGAATATCTCAAGAATAATGACGCGGATATTTTAATTACAGACGCCCGTATGCCTGAATGCGATGGCATTGAACTTATAAAGTGGTGTCATCAGCAGAAAAAGGAAATGAGATATATAGTCATAAGCGGATTCAGACATTTTGAATACGCTCACGGCGCAATCCAGTATGGCGTTGACAGTTATCTTTTAAAGCCTATCAATCAGGAAGAGCTGATCGAAAATCTGAAGCTGATAATCAATAAGTTAGAAGAAAAGAGAAGAGAAAAGTCGAAAGCATCAGAAATGAAAGCGCAGCCTGATCTGAACCGCGACCGCATGAGAAGACATTTTATCAGCAGCTATGTTTTTGACGGCAAGGAATTCCTAAACAGAGAAATAGATTCGGTGGATTATATAAATGAAGAATATCAGCTGAATTTTGCCGAAGGAATCTACAGGGCTATATTTGTAAAACTTGACGATACGAAAAATACGAGTTACCGTCTCGGAAGCTTTTTGGACAAGATAAAAGAAGAAGCGGAGGCGATGTGGGCTGAGTATATCACAGAAAATATAGGATGCAGCGTCCATTCCGGAGTCATGTTCTTTTTGAACTATCAGGAGGAGCAGCGCGAAAGCCTGAAGCGCGATATAGAAGCGCTTCTTGCAAAATGCGAAAAGATGGTGGATACGCTGGATGGAATACGCGTGACGATAGGCGTCAGCTGCGCTGAAAAAAGTCTTCACGGCATCAGACATTGTATGGTAACGGCTGTCGACGCGATCAAGTACCGCCTCTATCTGCCTCATGTTCCCGTTATCTATTACGACGATTATTCATATAAGATCGTCCCGGTGAGCAGCATATGGACTGTCGAACGCAGCAATCTGCTTGAAAACTACTTAAGGACAGGAAACGAAAAGGGCATACAGAAACTTTTGTTTGATCTGAAGATGGAAATTCATAAGGATAAAAACATCAGCCCGGTAGTCCTGTATGACGTGGCGAGAACTATTCAGGAGGAAGTTGAAAGGGTATTTTCTACTTTTGTGCGGGACGAAGATGAAAAAGCGGAACTCTTTGAAAAATATCTGACTGAGCTTGACAATACGGAAACGGTAGACGGCATCGGCGACTGCCTTTCGCATATGTGCCGGAAGAGTATCGAGATAATCGAACGCGAGATGAAACAGCAGGAGATACAGCCGATACGTATGATAAGGCAGTATATAGACGAGCATTTTTCTGAGAATATTTCGCTGGATGACCTGGCGGATAAGGTGCAGCTTTCAAAAAATTATGTGAGCGCGATCTTCAGAAAAGAAACGGGCGTCAATTTCCTTGATTTTCTCACGTCAAAGAGAATAGACGAAGCCGCGAAGCTTTTGAGAAAATCGACTATGAGCATCAGCGAGATTGCCGAAAAAGTCGGTTACAGCGACGTCAAATATTTCAGCAAGCTGTGCAAAAAGAATCTCGGAATGAGTCCTTCCGAGTACAGAAAACTGTATTCATAACTTTTTTATCGGGGAAAACTATGAAGAATATGTTGTTTGCTTATATAACAATGATCCTTTTGGGGGTCATTGTTATCATTTTATTGAGTATAATATCCAAATACAGGGCAAAGTTAAAGAATCTTGATGAAGAGCTTAAAGAGCAGAAATACCGCTATGAGTACGATATGCATAAAGCGGAGATATTGAGTCTACAAAGCCAGATTAATCCGCATTTTCTATATAATACTCTTGAAGTCATCAGAAGCGAGGCGCTGATAAATAAAGATATCCAAGCCGCGCAGATATCGGAGGCTTTAGCGAATTACTTCAGATACAATATAAGCCGCAGAAGCGATATAGTATCCCTCGGCGAGGAGCTGGACAATGTTGGCAACTATATCAAAATACAGCAGATGCGATTCGGAGAGCGTATAAAGTATATAGTGCAGTTTCATTCGGATGAAAACGAGGCAAGACGCGCCCAGATACCAAAGCTCAGTCTTCAGCCTCTCGTGGAAAACAGTATTTATCACGGACTTGAGAAGATAGCAAAAGGCGGTACTGTTACAGTTCATATCACCGTTACGGCCGACAGGCTTATTATACAAGTGGCTGACGACGGAAAGGGTATGGATGATGAGACGCTTGAAAAGCTCAGACACCATATTTCGGAAAACATAAAGATAGAAAAAGAAAAAGACAAAAGAGGCGGCATAGCTTTAGTCAATGTAAACAAGCGTATAAAGATGCTGTATGGAGACGAATACGGGCTGTGGTTTAATTCCAAAGAAAATTTCGGGACGGAAGCGACTATTACCATGCCCTACAGTACAGGAAATTCTAAATCGATCTGATAATCGTAAGTTGAGCAAACATATGAAAAAAGAACTGTTAAGATGGGATCATATATATGTAAAAAAAGCAGGCCGGCAGGTTTTGGATGATTTTTCCATGAATATATATGAAGATGAATTTTTGTTTTTATATGGATTCTCCGACAGCGGCTCGAGAGAGATCGGAGAGATACTCACGGGAACCAGAAAAATCGACAGCGGAAAAATCTTTTTTGAAGAGAAAGATGTATCTTCTTCGACATACGGAAGCCCGGGTGAACTGGGAATCTATATTATACAGAATAAGAATAATCTCGTTGAAAATTTTACAATAGCGGAAAACCTGTTTTTCGGAGGAAAAAAGAAATATTTTCAGACTGTTGTTCCGGCAAAGAAACAGGAGATAATGGCTAAACGGCTGACGGAAGAATTTGGTTTTGATATAGACGTCAGAAAAAAAGCGAGGAATCTGACTTATTTTGATGAAATAATGATAAAGATCATTATGGCTTACGCCAGGGGCGCGCGGCTTGTGATATTTAATGATATTCAAAGTTTAGATGGGTTTTATGAAGAAAACAAACTGTTGAAGAACGCTTTGAAAAAGCTGAGAGACGACGGAATATCCATACTGTGGATAAATCAGAAAATGAATGATATCCAGAGCATGGCTGACAGGATCGTTATACTGGAAGACGGACGAAACACAAGAACGCTTTATAGAGGAAGCACGCCTCAGTCAGAAGAGATTAAAAATGAATTTTTAAGAAAACTGACTGATAAGATCGAATATGAGACGCGGCTTATCACTAAAAAGAGAGCATTCTCCGATAACAGCAAAATCGTCTTTAAAATGAATAAGATAAGTTCAAAATATCTCAATGATGTTTCACTTGAAATTCATAAAGGCGAAATGCTCAGCATTTCGTCAAAAGATAATCTGAAACTGCATGAATTTAGAAACATTATACTCGGTGAGATGCATGAATATACAGGAAGCATGACGATGTATGAAAAAGAGTACAGGCCGGCAGACTATCTTGCGGCGGCAAAAGAAGGCATCGGATTTCTCGACATGATGTGGTACGAAAGCCACTGTATACCTGATATGAAGGTGGCTGACAATATCCTGATCGACAGCGACTGGAAGAGATGCAGTTTGTTCGGAATTATAAATAAGGACAAGAGAAAACATATGATGAATCTGTACAAGATGCAGCATCCGGGATGGCCGACCGATTATTTCGGAAGCCTTTCGGCTGACCAGCAGAAGATAGTGCTGCTGGAAAAGCTGATCTATGAACCGTACAGGCTTACGATAATTATTCAGCCTTTCGCGCAGCTTCATGGTCTGATGAAGGGCGTGTTTTACAATACACTTGAAGAGATCAAGAAGGCAAGCGGGGCGGTGATACTACTTTCGATGGGCGATCCGCAGTGCGTGGAGATAAGCGATACTTCGATAGTGTTATAGCCGCGAAGACAAATAAGATTGTAAAATAAAAAATCCGGAGCCTTAAAGCGCCGGATTTTTTATTTTATGTAGAGGAAATATCTAATAGATATTTGCAGATGAGCAATTAATCTTCAAGCTCTTCAACGTATTCAACCATGTTTTCGGCTGCGATACGTCCTGAGTTTACGGCGAATCCCATTGTGTTTCCGCCGAGAAGGTAGCAGTATGTTCCCTTGTAGAGATCGCATACGTCTGATCCGCCTGCGTAAAGACCAGGGATTACCTTGAAATCATCGGTAAGAACTTCGAGCTTGTGGTTTACTTTGATTCCGCCGAGAGAACCGTAAGCACCGCAGCTCATGCGCATAGCGTAGAATTTCTTTCCGACAAGCGGATGAAGATATCTTCTGTTTTTGAGGAAGAGATCGTCGTAGCCGCAGTCGCATCCGTCGTTGTAATCTTCGATAGTCTCGATAAAAGTTTCTTCGTCGATACCGATCTTTTCAGCGAGTTCTTCAAGTGAATCGGCGATAAATACTGTGTTAGGATATTTTTCGGCAGCTTCGACAACTTCTGTAGAGAACTGTTTTGTAAAGTCGCCTCTGAATACGCTGGAACCCATGTCAACGCCGTTGCGGCGGAAATGTTTGAGGATGCTGTCATCGATGATGAGCCATGCTTCCTTGTTCTGCTGGCGCGCGATAGCGTTAGCTGCGACAGCGCCGTTTTTGATTTCTTCTTCATCGATAATACGATATCCCTGGCGGTTTACGATAACGCAGCTTGGCTGAGAGAACAGCGTGCGGCTTACAAATTCGCCTACGTTAGGGATTTCATTTGAGCATACGCGTTCCATTTCCATATGGCTCTTTCCTGCGCCTGCTTCCCATGCCATTCTTACGCCGTCGCCTGTGATTCCCGGTATCTTAAATCCGAACATATCGACGCCGTCAGTGTGTTCTGTATATTTATTGATCATTTCAGAGTTGTTTCCGAAACCGCCGCAGCAGATGAGAACAGCGTCGGCTGTAACATCGTATACTTCTCCTGAAGCGCTTTCAGCTATAAGACCGCAAACTCTGCCGTCTTCGTCTTTTTTGATTGATTTTGCCGGAGTTTCAAGATAGAATTTAACGCCGAGCTCAACGGCGTGGTTGTACATAACTTTTGTCATGGCTGAAGCTGCTCTCGGACCAGGCTCGCTTCCGTCTTCAGGTTTTACAACGTGCCATGTCTCGTAAGCGCCCGGATAATATTTTGTAGGACGGTCAAATTCAACGCCCATATCCTCGAGCCAGTCGATAGTTTCGCCTGATTTCCAGAAATAGTCATGAACCAGCTGAGCGTCAACGTCCCAGTGAACATGATTCATCATGACTTCGAAAGCTTCTTCTTTTGTAGGGCCGCACATGAGACGTTTCTGCATACGGCTCTCTACTCCGAAAGGTCCCATACCCATGTTGGCTGTACCGCCGGCAAAGGCTCCTTTCTCAAATACCATAACTTCCATATCAGATTCTGCAGCTGTGATAGCGGCCGCGAGACCTGTAGGACCTGCTGCGATTATCGCGATCTGTGTCTTTAATGAAGGCATAATATAAACTCCTTTTCTGATAATATAGTTATTATAAAGCTGCTAATGAACTAACTGTTTTACGATATATGTATATCACAATAGATTTAAAAAATGCAACGCGATCATAAAAGAGTACACCATTTCATTAAAATGTCGTCTTTTGACACTTCTGATAAAAATGTATAATCAGTTGCAGTACATAACATAAGGAAAGGGGATCAAAAAATGAAAAGAAAATTGTTAAGTATTGTTATGGCAGCAGCGCTTGGCGCTACGATGTTCGCCGGATGCGGATCAAATGAGGAAACACCGGC
>CASEDW010000005.1 GCA_949286775.1 uncultured Eubacteriales bacterium
ACGATTTTGTGGCTATGAGGACCGCTAAAACATGAGGATGCAGCCATTTTATAAAAAATGAGCGGAATCCGAATGTTTTTAGTGATTTCGAGAGTGCGTAGCACGGAGAAATCATGGCTGACTCATAGAAAGTTTTATTTGTCGGGCAACTCTTCATATACCCGGGATATAAAAATTATAAATATTCATTTAACTTACAGGTTTATACTTGCTTCCGCCGATATATTCCGAATCCACAAGATTTCCGTTGATGTCATAATAGTCTCTGTAGGTTTCAAACGTAAGCTCTCCTGTCTGCTCTACTCTCGGTTCTACAGTCAGATCGCTTTCCTGAGCACCCCAGATTTCTACATTTATCACGCTTCCGTCAAAAGTTACCGAAAGCTTTACGGGATAATTGTGATTGTTCATAAAACGGAAATCAGGCTGATCCCAATAAACTGTAGCGTCCATTCCGTAAGGAACATATGTTACTACCATCGAATGACACTGACGCTGAGTAACTGTCAAGTCAGTATACATTATAGCCGCGAATATGGTAGAGGATACCTGGCATACTCCGCCTCCCGATTCATATTCAACCTTGCCGTCTTTATAAACCGCTGCGGTCTGATATCCTTTTTCCGGAGTCGTATCTCCTACATGGCCGTTATATGAAAACTCTTCGCCCGGAAGAAGTATAACGTCGTTAACCTCGCTTACCGCAAGACTTATATTAGTTCTCTTGCCGCTGTCGCCGGTTACAGTAGATGAATAGGAACCAAGCAGATCTGAAAACAGATTTTCCTGCATATCCGCTGTTGATATCGCCGGCGCGTTTATGATAAAAGGAATCTCAACATCGGTTCCTTCAGGAGCAGCGTCGTAAGCTGCTGCCGCCGCCGCTGCGTCAAGCGACTGTCCGTTTACACTGTCAACTATCGAATATCCGTTTGACGGATCAAGAGTCGCATTTACAGGCGCTATGTATATGCTGTCGGCTATCGCCTGGAAATCAGGCGCTGTCGGCGATTGAAGCGTATACGGGCATTCGATTGTAGCCGTAAAATTATTCTGAGAAAGGGCATCGCTGATAAGAGCTGTGAGCTGTTCTACATCAGCAGACTGTCCTGTTACGCCTTTATGAACTACTATGGATGATCCTGTATTGTCATATGATGTTTCAACGATACTGTTATAATTTAATATTCCTGTATCAGAAATAGCTTTGGAAATATCAGCGTCTTCCTTTAAAACAGGTTTTATTTCTATATCGCCGCCGCCATTTCCTGATAACTTCATCTCTATCCACTTGATGCCGCTTTCTATCCACGAGCCGCGCCCTGTGCTGTAGGCCGTATCGAGAACATCGGAAACGTCAACTTCAAGCATAGGATAAACGTCGATCTCAAACGTATTATTGTCCAATGTGACGGTTATCTTGGAATCAGAATAGTCTTCTTCAAACTTCTTCTGTATGGCATCGTTCGCCTCATCATATGTCATTCCCTTGAGAGCAACTCCGTTGACGCTTGTGTCGGTCAAAATAGCATCGTTGTTACTTATCATAAAACACAGGACAAGATAAGCAACAAAAACAGCTCCGACACAGCATAATGTTATGACAAACGCTTTGAGACCCTTTTTCTTTTTCCGCTTATGGCCTTCATCCTCCATCTGAATATCAAAATTCTGATATTCCCTGTCATTTTTCTGATATATTGTTTGATTTTCTTTATGTTCCGGCTCTTCCGGAACTGTTACCGGAGTAAATTCTTTCGTCTCTTCCTTTGGTTCCTCAGGCAGTATCACCGGCTGAAACACTTTAGTCTCTTCAGATACTTTGTTTTCCTCAGAGGTCATATTTTCATCCGGAACTTCAAGCTCTTCGGATTCTATGTTTTCATCACTTTTTTCTGATGATTCGTCCTGATTTTCAGTTGTATTTTCTTCAATAACTTTATTTTCTTCAGTTGCTTTGTTTTCCTCAGTTGTTTTGTTTTCTTCAGTCACTTTGTTTTCTTCAGTTACAGTATTTTCTTCCTGGTTTAATTTTTTTTCTGTCATAAAATATCCTCAACTAACAAACTAAACACTCTCAAATGAGTACAACATCATCTAAAACAAATTCCAAATTAAAATTATATTACATTTTAATGTCTTTTCAATATCTTTTTTCTATAGTCGCATATCATGAGTCAAGGGACAAATGAGACTTTCCATTCGTCCCTTGACTCATGATACTATATCTAATTAGATGCATTTTCAAGTGTTTTTGTTTCGGATTTGATTATTTTTCTTAAAAAATCGTTTCATCTCATTTTCCATTGCATAACAATGCCCGTAACAAGCCGGATAAGCTTTTTACGGGCATTATGTTAAAATTATGAATAATTAAACTCTATCTCCGCTTTAAACAGATCGCCGTCGGAATACAGATTAAGTTTTCCTCCCTGAAGTTTTACGAGATCTTCAGCTATCGAAAGCCCCAATCCGCTTCCTTCTCCTGTCCTTGCCTGATCACCGCGTTTGAACCTTTCCTTAAGTTCTTCTATAGGTATGTTCAGCGGCTGTTCTGAAATATTCTTTAATGAAAATACGGCTTTTCCCGAAGATATTTTCAGCTCAGAATAAACTCGTGTTCCCGGCATCGCGTATTTGGCTGCGTTTGAATAAAGATTAGCAAGCACTCGCCACATTCTCGTGCCGTCCACATGTATGATGACAGGCTCTTTCGGAAGCTGCGTTATAACCGTAAGATTTCGCGCCTGCATTTTTTCTCTGAACTCGCCTTCTGTCTGTTTTATCATCTCCGTGAAATTCACATCCATCAGTTCAAGTTTTATATTTCCGCTGCTCGCTTTTGACGCTTCCACTACATCCTCAGTCAGAGTTTTTAATCTTTGCGCCTTTTCTTCCAAAACGCTCAGATATTTTTGAATCTTTTCATCCTGTATGTTTTCACGCTTGAGAAGATCTATATAATTAATGATCGATGTAAGCGGCGTCTTAATATCGTGGGATACATTCGTGATAAGATCAGTTTTAAGGCGTTCGCTTTTCATTACATTTTCCAGCGCAACGTTTAATCCGTTTCCTATCTCGTTGACTTTTTCAGCCATCTTGAGATTTTCTCCGCGCATATCTTCCGTCGGTATTCTGTAATTGATTTCCCCGGATGCTATTTTCTCTATTCCCTTTCTTATCTCATTTTTAGCTATCGCGTTGTTCATCGCCGCCCAGATAAGCGCAGCGTCAGCAAACAGTAAAACGAAGAACAGGAAGGCATTAGCCCACAACAACAGCGCTATCCAGTTTAACAAAATAAATCCGACTATTATTAAAATATTTTTTGTAATAAGAGAACGTTTCGACCAGGTCTTTCCCATGGCAACCCCTATCATCCTGATAAGGCTGTTTTTCCAAAGATTTTTCGCCTTTATTCTTCTTACAAGACTCAGATAATATCCACAGAATAAAGCCGAACCTAAAGCCGCCCCCATTAT
>CASEDW010000006.1 GCA_949286775.1 uncultured Eubacteriales bacterium
AATTGAGAAAGAAGGTAAATTATGGTTAAGAACATTCAAAGGCTTCCTGCGTCAGAACTGCAGATTATGATGATTTTGTGGGAAGGACACCCCCAAATGACCAGAAGCGAGATAAGCATTGAGCTTGACAAGGAAAGACATCTCGCGCCTACTACTATCAATACGCTGCTCTTAAGACTCAAAAACAAGAATTTTATTTCGGCAACACTTAAAAACAACACAAATTACTATACTCCGCTTATTTCAAAAAAAGAATATCAGATACACGAAAGCCATTCTGTTCTTGAACAGGTATTTGACGGTTCTTTAGTTAATTTCGTTACGGCGTTATACGACAATCACAAGATAACTGCTGAAAGCAAAGCGGAGCTCGAAGCTTTTCTTGAAAACCTTGATTTAGATTAACCTTAATCAACACGCCCCATCAGGCGCGCTACTGATCGGATAGAGGAAGTATTCTTCCCTATCCGATCAGCGCGATACTTCGCTCATCTCGTGGCATTGCCACTCGATGACCGTTACCCAGCAAATATCCGCTCGTGCAAGCACGGCGGCTGCTTGCTGGGTGTATCGCGCAAAAAGGCCGCAGCCGACTTTCTTAAGCCTGGCCGCAGCCTTTATTTTACTGGATAATCTCAACAACGACTTTTTTGTCGCTTTTTGAAGAAGCAGCCTTAACTACAGAACGGATCGCCTTTGCAATACGACCCTGCCTTCCTATTATTTTCCCCATGTCGGAAGGCGCAACTTTAAGTTCAATCACCAGGTCTGCGCCGCTCTCAGTTTCAGTAACTACCACTTCGTCCGGGTTTTCAACCAGAGATTTTGCAATTACTTCTACTAGCTCTTTCATTTAGTCTCCAATCTTTGACTTAAAAAGTTTATTTCTCAACTCCTGCAAGTTTGAAGATTTTCTCAACTGTTTCTGTTGGCTGCGCGCCGTTTGCAAGCCATTTTTTAGCTGCCTCAGCATCTACTGAGAAAACGCTTGGCTGATGATTCGGATCATATGTTCCGATCTCCTCGATAAATCTTCCGTCTCTCGGTGATCTTGAATCAGCTACTACGATACGGTAGATTGGATTTCTTTTCTGTCCCATTCTTTTTAAACGAATTTTTACTGCCATTTTATAATATCCTCCATCATATAATTGATTATTAAACCTTTTCGGTTATTTAGTATATCAGAAAGGCAGACCGAAGCCGCCTAACTTGCCTTTTTTGCCTTTCATCATGCCCGGCAGTTTCTTCATCATTTTTCTTGACTGCTCAAACTGCTTGATGAAACGGTTTACATCCGCGATAGGAACTCCCGCTCCCTTTGCGATCCTGTTCTTTCTCGAAGGATTCATGAGATTCGGGTTTTCTCTTTCCGCCGGCGTCATGGACATGATTATCGCCTCTGTCCTCGCGAGCTGCTTTTCATCGATCATTCCGTCTATGTCTTTTACCTTGCCGCCAATGCCCGGAATCATACTTAAAATGCTTGAAAAGCCGCCCATTTTCTTCATCTGACTCATACTGCTTAAGTAATCGTTAAAGTCAAAGGAAGCTTTTTTCATTTTTTCCTGAAGCTTTAAAGCCTCTTCCTCATTTACCGCCGCCTGGGCTTTTTCAATGAGGCTCATGACGTCGCCCATTCCAAGGATTCTCGACGCCATTCTGTCAGGATAGAACTGTTCAAGGTCGCTGAGTTTTTCTCCCATACCTACGTAAAGGATAGGCTTTCCGCTGATTGCTCTGATAGAAAGCGCCGCGCCGCCCCTCGTATCGCCGTCGAGCTTTGTGAGTATAACGCCGTCGATACCGACTTTTTCCTGGAATGTCTCGGCGACATTTACCGCGTCCTGACCTGTCATCGCATCTACTACGAGAACAGCCTGATCTACTTCAACGGCTCCTCTTATCGCGACAAGTTCGGCCATCATGTCTTCATCGATGTGGAGACGTCCCGCAGTATCAAGGATAAGAACGTTTAATCCTGAGTTTTTCGCGTGTTCATATGCCGCTTTAGCTATATCTACAGGACTGTTTTTATCTCCCATAGAAAAAACTTCAACGCCCTGTTTTTCACCGTTTATCTGCAGCTGCTTAATAGCTGCCGGACGGTAAACGTCGCATGCTGCCAGAAGGGGTCTACGTCCCTTTTCTTTTAGTTTTCCGGCAAGCTTTGCCGCCGTTGTGGTTTTACCTGCGCCCTGAAGACCCAGCATCATGATGACCGTTATCTCGTTCGCAGGCTTAAGAGTCAGCTCCGTTGTCTCGGAACCCATCAGCTCCACAAGCTGATCATTTACTAATTTTATAACTGTCTGTCCGGGATTGAGTCCGTTTAAAACGTCTGTTCCAACGGCTTTTTCCTGAACTGATTTTATAAACTGTTTAACTACTTTAAAACTTACGTCGGCTTCAAGAAGCGCTAATTTAACTTCTTTAAGGGCAGTCTTTACATCGTCTTCCGTAAGTCTTCCCTTGCTGCGAAGCTTCTTAAACACATTCTGAAGTTTATCTGTTAAGCTTTCAAATGCCATATTATAATTCCTCCAGAATCTCCGATGCTATCGAACTAATTTTTTTCATTCTAATCTCTCCGTCCTCGGCATCGTCTTTCGTAAGGGTGTCTATCTGTTTAATATATTCACGTATCTTCAGAAATCGTTCCACAAGATGAAGTCTCGATTCGTAATCGTCAAGAATCTTGTTGCATCTTTTGATCAGGTCGTGAACGCCCTGCCTTGAGATGCCCTCATCCCTCGCTATCTCGCTGATCGAAAAATCATCGCAGACAACTTCTTCGTATATCCTTCGCTGGTGTTCTGTAAGAAGTTCACCATAAAAATCATATAATAATGTCTGTTCTACAAACCTCTCCATGTTTATCACCGGGTTGTATGGTACTATAACGAAGAAAAGTTGTCAAGTATTTTTTCTTGACAACTTTTCATATTTTTCTTTATTTCCTAAGAGCTTAAAGAATAATAAGCTCCTTATCGGATCTGACGAAGTTCATATATCCGTCTTTTGTCACCATTATCATGTCTTCTATCCTGACGCCGAACTGTCCCGGCAGATAGATTCCCGGTTCAATCGTCTCTATCATGTTGGGGACAAGAACTGTGCCGTCGTTGGGAGATATCCTCGGCTCTTCATGTATAGCAAGACCTACGCTGTGACCCGTCGCGTGTCCGAAATACTGTCCGTATCCGGCCTCTTTTATGATATCCCTTGCGATCTTATCGACGTCGCAGGCCTTCATTCCTGCTTTTACAGCCGCGAGAGCATCTTTATTTGCTTTTAAGACAGTCTCGTATACTTTTCTCTTTTCTTCATCTATATTGCCGACGGCAACGGTACGGGTCATATCTGAACAGTATCCGTTTACCTTGCAGCCGAAATCCATCGTGATAAAGTCGCCGTTCTGAACTATATAGTCAGTAGGAACGGCATGGGGCATCGAAGAATTTTTACCGGCGGCAAAAATAGTGCTGAAGCTTACGCCCTCGGCGCCGAGTTTTTTCATCTGATACTCAAGCTCCGCCGCTCCGTCAAGCTCTGTCATACCGGGCTTTATGATGCCGAGCATTTTTTCAAAAGCCGTATCCGCGATGTCAGCGGCCTTTTTCATCCAGGCGATCTCATCAGGTTTTTTTATCATTCTGAGTCTGTCGATAACAGTTCCTATAGAAGTCCACTTTAATTCAGGCGAAAGATCGGCTCTGTATTTTTGAAGCTCATGCACCGTCATTGTCATGTCTTCAAAGCCGATGACTTTAGCATTGTCTTTTGCAATGCATTCTGAGAGGATCTGCTTTCTTCTGTGAGAAGCCTTTTCTTCGACTATCTGAAAATCCGTTTCCTTCGCGGCGGATTCAGTATACCTGGAATCCGTTATCAGAACGCTCATATTTTCAGATATATATAATGCGCCTTCTCCTCCGGTAAATCCTGACAGATACTGCATGTTTAACGGATCGATGATCAAAAACGCGTCAGCTTTAATCTCATTTAAAATATTTTTGATATCCGTCATATTGCGCCTCATACATGAGCAAGTGCCTGATCGAGATCTTCTATAAGATCCTCGGCATCTTCGATTCCTACAGAAAGTCTGATAAGTTCAGGAAGAACGCCGGCGTTTATAAGCTGCTCCTCATTTAACTGTCTGTGTGTATGGCTCGCAGGATGAAGAACGCATGATTTAGCGTCCGCCACATGAGTTTCGATGGAGATGAGATTAAGGGCGTTTACAAAACGCATCGCGCCGTCTCTGCCTCCTTTTGGTCCGAAGCAGAGAACTCCGCATGTTCCGTTCGGCATATATTTCTGAGCCAGGTCATAATATTTGTCGCCTTCAAGTCCCGCGTAATTAACCCATTCTACCTTCGGATGGTTCTTAAGGAATTTAGCCACTTTATACGCGTTCTCGCAGTGACGCGGCATGCGAAGGTGCAGGGTTTCAAGACCCACGTTAATAAGAAACGCCTGCTGCGGAGACTGGCATGTTCCGAGATCGCGCATCATCTGAGCTACCATCTTCGTGATATATCCGAGTTTTCCGAATTTCTTTGTATAGATTATTCCGTGATAAGATTCATCAGGAGTAGTAAGTCCGGGATATTTATCGGCGTGAGCGTCCCAGTCAAAGTTTCCTGAATCCACAACTACGCCGCCCACCGTCATGGCGTGGCCGTCGATGTATTTTGTGGTGGAATGAGTAACTATATCCGCGCCCCACTCAAAAGGTCTGCAATTGATCGGTGTCGCGAATGTATTGTCCACGATAAGAGGAACTCCATGAGAATGAGCAGCCTCGGCAAATTTTTCGATATCAAGCACAACGCATGCCGGATTCGCGATAGTTTCTCCGAATACGGCTCTTGTGTTTTCCTGAAAGAGTGAATTGATCTCTTCAAGAGACGCGTCAGGATCCACCAGCGTAACGTCGTATCCCATCTTTTTCATCGTAACCGTAAAGAGATTTGACGTGCCTCCGTAAATCTTTGCGCTTGCGATAATGTGCGATCCTGCCTGGCACATATTCGCAACGGCAAGGAAGTTAGCCGCCTGTCCCGATCCTGTGAGCATCGCTCCTACTCCGCCTTCAAGCTGCGCGATCTTTGCCGCTACCATATCGCAGGTAGGATTAGCGAGACGCGAATAAAAATATCCGTCTTTTTCAAGATCGAAAAGCGCTCCCATCTCCTCGCTTGTAGAATATTTAAAGGTAGTGCTCTGTATGATCGGCATCTGACGCGGCTCTCCGTTTCCCGGCGCGTATCCGGCATACAAACATTCTGTTCCCTTTCTCATATCAATTGTCCTCCTTAAGCCTCAACTTCTTTTATGTTCGCGTAATTAACGATCACTTCATTTGCCGTTCTGCTCTTAGCGTATGATTTAATGTAATCTTCTCCATAAGTCTCATAGAGCGAATCAGCCGTCACACCCTGGGTTTCGGCAATTTCATTTAAAACGTTTTTGTAAATCTCATCGTCCTCAGACAGGTTTTCAGCATCCCAAAGAGCGTTTACCACAAGCATATTTTTAGCGTATGACTCGGCATACATATCCATGTAGTCCTTTATCTCTTCATAATCGGTGCCAAGACTATCGCAGTATGATTCAAGATCTGAAAATCCGTTCTGCTGCGCCTCTGTCAAAAATGTGCTCTCAATCATGTTATATCCTTCATCATAGTACTCTTTCGGAAGTTTTTTAAATTCAACTTCATAGGTAAAAAGCGTCCATGCCTGATTATAAACATCTGACTCAGCCGTTTTTTCGGCCTCGCTCTCAAGATAATCCCTTATATAGGCGTCATATTCAGCTACCGTATTATACTGTCCGCCTGTATATTCCTGTACCCACTCATCGGTAGGATCATCCGTTCTGTTGATTCCATTTATTACAACTTTAAATGAAGCGTCTTTTCCGGCAACAGAAGAATCCCAGTAATCCTCCGGGAACTTGAGGTCAAGATTCACCTCGTCTCCCAGCTTATGGCCGATCATTCCTTCTTCAAATCCCTCGATATTTGTATTAGCTCCGACCGTAAAAGAATATTCCTGAGCTTCGTTGTAATCTTCACCCTCCAGTTTAAACTGGTATGTCGTATCAAGAGTATCTCCGTTTTCTACAGTCGCGTTGGCGTCGGTGATTTCTTTAGGCTCCATTATCGATCTGTAGAAATTCGCCACATCGTCGTCGGTGATCTTCGTCACATTTTTAGTAATCTCATAATTTTTATAATCCGGAAGCGTTACGCATTCGTCAAAAGTCCAGTCGCCCTCAGCAAACTCAAGCTCTTTGGCTGAATTTGCGGAAGTTTCTGATGTTTCTGCGGTTGAATTATCCGATGTTTCCGAAGATGAATCGGATGATGTTTCCGATGTGGAATCAGTTGATGATTCTGAAACCTGAGATGTCCCTTTCTGTCCGCCTTCTTCTGGTTTTTGGCAGCCTGCCATCATCGATATGCAAAGTATTGACGCGGCTGCAATCAGCATGTTTTTTTTCATAATAATTTTAACTCCTCTTAAATTTATTGCTGAACATTCTGTTCAGCCTGTGTTTCGCCTGTTGGCTGCACAGTCTGTGTTTCACCTTCAGGCTGTACGGACTGTTGTTCCCCGCCTGCCGGCTGCTCCGCCTGCGCTTCGCCCTCCTGCTCTACCGGATGCATTGCTGCATTATAATCTTCAAATGTGTTTATTTTATAAAATGTGATTCTCACATAATCCGGTCTTACCTGTATCATGTACGGCGTTGTATTCTGAGCCAAAAGGAAATAAGAAAATCCCTTTTCTTTTAATAAAGCGTATTTTTGATTTGTATCCTTATATTCCGCCCAGCTTCCGATATCGGTGTCTTTTGGAAGAATAATGATATTTGTTTCGCCTATGAAAGACTCAACTTCTTTTTCCCATTTATCAACGTCTTCGCTCATGATCGAAAACTCGCTTCCGTAGCTTATATCATTTCCATAACCTATGCTTGCGAAATGCCATCCGGCGTTTGAAACGGCGTCTATCACTTCTTTGGCTTCATCAAATCCGGAACCGAAAATTCCGTTTTCACCGCTGACTCCAAGTACGCCTCTTGCGCCGTCATATGAAAAATCGGGATGTTTTGAGATAAAGTCCTCTATAATAGGAACAATATCATAATTTCCCCTTTCCGACGTGCCGTTTTCTTGCGTATATTCTGAAACTAACTTTCCGCCGTCAACAATCAGCTTTGATGGAAGTCCCTGGGAAGAATTGTCCTGGGCGTAGCTTACGTTTCTCTGTATTATTATAAGCGGCTTTTTGCCCTCAGGAACCGAAATCGTCTCTTTATATGAAAAATTTCCTTCGCTGTCAGTATATGCCGCGTCATATATATCAACAAGACAATATCCGCTGTCATACATATCCTGAAGGATGTTTCCAAACTGTTCGGCTGACACTTTACCGTCGCTTTCATTTATTGAAAGCGTGTCGAAAGAAAGTATTCTCAGCTGTGTTATGTCCGACTCGACAAGCGTAATTTCTTCACTGCCGTCATTTTGATCATTTTTCCCTTTTCCTGATAAATTCACAACAAGAGCAATGATAATAATTATAACTGCAGCTGCCGCCCCGATCATAAGCATCTGTTTTCTTCGTCTTACGATCTGCTGACGCCTTTTGTTTTTATTCATTCTTTTCCTTTTTTCCGATACTGTTTTATTTTCTCTGTATTCATTTTCACGCATTATATTACCTCATACTAAGCAGTTAACGGGTCAAAGTCATTAACGAAAATTATAACACATAAAAAAGTGATGTAAATACTGATAAATTTATTTTCTTGCCTTTTACATAATCAGATGATAGAATATTCGTGATATAAATTTCGGAGGTATGACAAATGGAGTGGTGGCAAATCCTGATTTTGGTCGCGGCTATTGTTGCCGGCGCGCTTATTGTTCTCTACATTTTAGGCAAGAGAGCCCAGAAAAAAGCCGACAGTCAGCAGGAGCAGATAGACGCTTCCAAGCAGCAGGTTACAATGTTGATAATAGATAAAAAGAAGATGAAGATAAAAGATTCGGGTCTTCCGAAGATTGTATACGATAAGATGCCGAAGCTTTTGCGCGGACGTAAATTCCCCGTAGTAAAAGCCAAGGTCGGACCAAGGATCATGACTTTCCTTACCGATTCAAAGGTATTTGAAGTCATTCCTGTAAAAAAAGAAATCAAGGCTACCGTAGCCGGTCTTTACATCACAGATGTCAAAGGAATGCGCGGTGCTCTTGAACTTTCCAAAAAGAAAAAGAAAGAACTCAAAAAGAAAGAAAGCAAATTCGACCAGCTCCTTCGTAAAGGACGAGGCGAGATTTAATAAAATCACAGATGCCGCAGTAAGCGATTATAAAGTCGCTGCTGCGGTTTTTTACATTTTTTTTACACATTTTTGACCTGTTCATGGTCGAATATCAAATCCATTTCATATATTATAAAATAACTTGAAAAATTTACCGAATTTATTTGCTGCGACCCCGTTTTTTTCAAAATAGGGTCGTATTACTATATATATGAGGAGGAATTGCCGCATGAATAACGAACACACTATCGTTTCACAGGTCTATGCGGCCAAAGAAAACACCAAATCGGCGGATGAGTTCATCCGTGCTTATCTGCCTTTTATCAAAGCGGAAACAGCAAAATTTCTAAAACGCATTCCTGTGGAAGGACATGATGATGAGCTGAGCATTGCTATGATGGCTTTTTACGAGGCGATAACCGGCTATTCACGTATGCGCGGCGCATTTTTAAAATATGCCTCGATGTTGATCAAAAGCCGTTTGATCGATTATGCCCGCTCGGAGCTTAAACACAAAGGCGTAGTATCTTTATATACAACCGACACCGAAGAGGATACTCCTCTTGGAGAAAAAATCGCCGATGAACGCGATCATCATGAGGAACTGACAATGCGCGACGCGACACGACATGAGATTGAAGAACTTACACGCCAGATGCAGGAATTCGGCGTAAGCCTGAATGACGTGGCCGATAACTGTCCGAAGCAGCAGCGAACATTAGACGCCTGTCAAAAAGCCCTGCAATATGCCAAAGACAATCCGGAACTAATTGATGAGCTTTTAAAAACGCGCCGTCTTCCGATCGGACAGCTCTCAAACGGCAGCCGTGTTGAGCGAAAAACACTTGAACGTCATCGTAAGTATATGGTCGCTCTGCTGCTCATCTATACAAACGGATATGAAATTATACGAGGACATCTGAAACAGGTTATGAAAGGAGTGGCTGAAAAATGAATTATCTTGTAATGGAATGCCACCCCGGCTATGCTATTCTCCTTGATGAAAAAGGCCGTTTTCTGAAAGCAGCCAACCTATGCTACGAAACAGGACAAACAATTCAAAACCCTGTATTGATAAAGGAACCATCAAAGCACCCAAGCAATATCAAACGATTGATAAGCAGTTCTGTCGCCGCAGCGGCAGCATGTTTACTGCTGTTCTTCGGTCTCAACTATTATCATGATTATATGGAACCGTATTCTTCCATATATCTGACGATAAACCCTGAAGTACAGATGGAATTGAATCGTCATGGTACGGTTGTAGAGCTTGAAGGAACAAACGACGACGGGGAAGAACTGATCGAAGGATACGACGGAAAGGGAAAAGACAAGCTGACAGTTGCAGACGAACTGATCGACCGCGCTATCGATATGGGATTTCTCGCAGAAGGCGGACAGGTTTCGTTTTCAATAGATACTCCTGATGAGACACTGTTTCAGGAATACGGAACTGAGCTTCGCACCGGCGTTACGGAACATCTCGA
>CASEDW010000007.1 GCA_949286775.1 uncultured Eubacteriales bacterium
AAAGCCAGGCGCTGTCATTCAATAACTGTCAAAAGTCCTTATCTGTCAAATACACCAGCAGCACGGATGACAAAAATTCGATGCGCCGCAGCAGCAGCAACATGGCAGAAAGTACAGACACGCATTGCTTCCGCCGCAGTTCGTTCCGTAGTTTTCGCCCTGGCGTCCGTACCAGCCGCTTCCTGACTGAAGCTGCGCTAAAAGCTGTTTGAAATCAGGATTGTTCGGCTCAAGCTGAAGAGCTTTTCTGGCATCTTCGAGGGCTGAGACATTGTTGCCAAGTCCCGCGTGGGCTATAGCGTGAAGATAATACCAGTTTCCGGTGTTTTTATTCGTCATATTTTCAAGGACGTTCATCGCTTCTTTGTAATATCCGTTGTTTATATAATTCGCCGCCGCCCTAAACTGCGGATCTCCTCCGAAGTCCGTCTTCGTCTGCTGTTTTCTTCTGTAGCCGTATCCGAAAAACTCCGCGAACGGATCATAATACTGATCCTGAGTCTGCTGATTATAAGTATCCTGAGTATATCCTCCCTGTCTGTATGCTCTCTGACCTGTCTGACCGGCGCGTTCCGGATGTTCTTTTTCATCGACTATCTGCTGATAAGCCTGCTGAATCTGCTTGAACTTTTCTTCAGCCTTATCTTTATTCGGATTATTTATATTTGCGTCAGGATGGTATTTCCTGCTGAGTGTTCTGTATGCTTTTTTTATCTCATCCATGGAAGCGTCCCTGGACACTCCCAGAATTTCATATGGATCCTGCATTTATCAACCTTCTGTTTTCTTTCTTCTTTCTTTTCTATTTTGATGAAGCCAGTATTTGCTCCACACCCCACTATACAAAATATTCCTTAAAATGTCCACAAAATCAACTACGGGCAGTCTCTCAAATGCCCGTGAAGCCTCAGAGATCATCATTATCAGTATGCTTTTCGCATACTGTTCAAAATCTTCCCTGCCGGCTTCTTTTATGAACGGATTGTAATTCCCTGTTTTCCTGTCCTCATAAACGTCGTCGTAAGCGTCCATAAGATAAATAAATTTTCCCAGATAAAATCCAAGCGCCGAAAGATCCCTGCTCCATATATCATCTTCATTATAAGTAAAGATCTCTTTAAACATTTCTCCTGTAAGTCCTGAGGCAAGATCGATATTGTAATCCTTTGACTTTTCAACCTTATGGAGCTTTCTGATATATTTTATAACGGCTTTCGTCTGACGCGGATATTTTGACGCCGCCTTTTTATAGCTTTTCCTGATCACGTCGGCATAAAATACGCTTTTGCGTTTTTTTTCATCATGCCAGTCGTCCATCAGATTATGATATGTAAGTATAACACACATATCGGCTGCATACTCCGTATATTTATTGCTGACGCATGTTTTTTTTACTAAAGGGTGGAGCATGCATCTTCGCTTTTGACGTTTTAATTTCTCATCGTAAAGTCCCGTCAGAACCATCGCGAGAAAAGTCATGTCGTAAGACAGCGTAAATCGCGCCAGCTGACCCGACCGCGCCTTTATATCATGACATATTCCGCAGTAGAACGACTGATATACGTCCAAATCCTTAACTTTTAAATCATCTCTGTTAATCGTAATATATCCGAGCATTATTTCACCGTTTGTTTACCGTTATGTCTTCTTGATAAAATCCGTTCCGCACTTTGGGCAATGGATCGAAATTCTTCCTTTTCCTTTCGGAACACGAAGCTCTCTTCTGCAATTCGGGCATTTAAAATACGCATGGTCTTTGTCGCCCATTTTTCTTTTGAAACGCTCGCCTTTTCTGAAAAGATTGTCCTTAAAATCCAGGAAACGCTCGTTTTCCTCTTCTCTTCTGTCAAGATTTCTTGAAAGCATCCTGAACCATTGAAATATAAGTATTACAATGGCAGCAGACGTCAGTATATGAAAACCTGTAAAAATCGCTATCACCAAAAGAATAAGGGCAATGATCGACAGAAATCTGTTCAGCTCGTCATTGCCGTTTCTTCCATCCATAAACCTCATAAAAAGCCTCCGATTATTTTTTAAGTCTCAATCACAATATTCGCATATTGCGGAGTAAAAATCAATAAATAGAGTATGAAATCTTTATGAATTCTGTTGTATTTCATTTCACTATAACATATACTTAAACATCATATGCGCACGGAGGTAATACTGTGAATAAAATGAGAAGATTTCGACAGATTCTCGCTATTATAGGACTTGTCATAATAGCCGTTTTTTTTATAAGATTCTTCGTCACTGCCGCCAGCGGTTCGGCTTCGATGTCAGATCTGATGCTCGCGATATGCGCGGCGATCGTAATTCCTGTCATCGAATATATTCTTCAAAAACTTGCCGACAGGATGTCTCAGAAAGAAAGCACAAAAGAAATGTCTGAAAACAAGAATAAAGATACTGATAAAAGATGATTTTAAGAAGAGGACAGAATTTTTCTGTCCCCTTTTTTTATTTATTTCTCGTATAAAAATTCTTCAGGAAGCGTCACATTGAAGTCTTTGGCAAGGTGACGGAAATTGTCAGGCGTAATCGTCTGAAGCTTATCAGGTCTCATAGAGAGCATCTTCACAAGAATCTCCGCTGATTTTTCAGCAGTATGCATAAGGCCGAATGTAAGATCAAAGTCAAATCCCGCCGCAAACATTCCATGATGAGCCCAGATCGCGAGATCGTATTTTTTCATGAGTTCAGATGTAGCGACAGCGATATCGCGTCCGCCCGGAACCATCCAGGGAACCACTCCTATACCGTCCGGGAATACTACAGGACACTCCGTAGCCATTTCCCAAAGCTCACGGGTAAACACTTTGTCTTCGAGAGGAAGCACAAATGTAAGAGCGATGATATTTGTCGTGTGAGCATGATATACTACTCTGTAATCAGGGTTCTGAAGTTTCTTAACCTCAAGATTCATCAGGTGGCTTGGAAGTTCAGACGTAGGTCTTCCTCCGTTTACAAGACCCCAGACAATGCGGTAATTCTCACCCTTGCCGTCCAGCTCTATCATGCAGATAGAATCTTCCGGTTTTATAATTACATTTCTGAAATATTTTCCGCTTCCCGTTACAAGGAAATATTCGTTTGCGAGAGCAGGCACGCTTGTTCCGATTTCTCTCCACTCTTTCGGCTCAAAGTTTTCCTTTACAAGTTCTACTTCCTCAGGTTTAACTCTGTAAGAAAGGTTTCCGCCGTTTCTTTCATGCCATCCCTGATGCCATCCGTCGTCCGCCATTCTGATAAATCCCTGAACAAATTCAGCATCTAAAAATTTCATTTTGATATCTCCTTAAAACTGTTTAATCTAAATATAAATCTCAAACCTTTTTTACGATCATCTGCAAATAATATCCACCGGCACGTTAAATATCTTAGCTACTTTGAGGATAGTATCGATATGACGTCCGTTTGCCGCAGCCATATGATGCGTCGGTCCCGCTTCGCTCCATCTGTTGCAGAATTCCCTCGCTCCTATTGAAAAACGCGTTCTCATGTTCGTATCGCCGAATGTAAATATAGGTCCGTCCTCGTTTACGCCCTCGGCTACGACAAATTTGAAATGTCCGTCCTTATCCTGCGTGATTCCAAGGTAAGTAACGTCTCCTGCCGGAGGATAGAACTGTGTAAGGTATCCGCCGCCTGCTTTTCCGTGGAATACCGGAACTATCTTCATGGTTGGCTTTTTAGCCGTTGAGATATCAGCGTCTCCTGAACCCGAGTGACCGATAATGCAGATATCTTCTTTAAAATCGATCGAGTACATCTCAGATAGCTGTCCCGTTCCCGAAATGGTTTTTAATATGCTCATAGCCATTGCAACTTTTATGTCGCCCTCTACGGCGCAGGCAGTACCCTGTTTGATCAGCATCGAAAATGCCGGGATCAGCATACTGTCAAGTTTTCCTGCTATGCCTTTTGCGAAGCCGTCATAATGCGAAGCGATAAATCCGATCTGCTCGTCTTTTACCCACTGTTCAAAAGCAACGACATATTTTGCCATATCCCAGACTTTTTCGATCGTTCCGCCGCCTTCGATATCAAATGTATCGAGTATATCCTGAGCTTTCGCCCTGATAGCATCTTCATCTGTTATATCATCCGCGATGGCCCACATTTTTTCCCAGTCGAACTGTTTAGTATAGAGCCACATTCTGTGATAGAGGTTTGTCTCGTCAATATAGAGATCCATCATACCCGGATAAGGTCTTCCTATCTGAGCGAGGTTCGTATTTCTGAAACGTCTTCTTACCTGTGCTGCCTTGCACCAGTCTTCTATCTCGGCCTGAACATAAGGATCGCCGCCTTCTACAACTCCCGTTATTACAGCGTGCTTCTTTCCCGCTCTTTCAAGATCCGCTACCATCTCGCCGACTGCTCCGCAGGCATAAAGCTCGCCGAGCCATGTGGCTGTATCAGTATTTTCATAATCAGGAGCAAGTTTTTTCTGAACGTTTACGAGCACCACAGGCACGTCGATATCTCTTACTGCAGGAAGCATGTTATAAGATGTCGCGTATGTGAGAAGCTGTAAAAATACAACGTCTACGTCAGCAGCTCTGAATTTTTCTCCTGCTGCCATTGAAAGTTCTTTTGTAGTTACTATTCCTCCGTCCACTATCTCCACTGTATCGGGAATTGTTTTTTTGAAAGCCTCGTACTGAGATTCAAATTCCGGAACAAGTGAAGGAAACTGAGGAAGATAAGCGCCGAGCGCTATTGCAAACACTCCTGCTCTTGCTTTTGTTTCTACTAACATAAGTTTAAATATGACCGGCCATTATTTCTAATGACCAGCTGTCCTTTCTCCCGGATTTTCCGGGTTATCGGTTATTATTTGTTTTTGTTTCTCTTTGAATTTGCTTTAAGGGTTACGTCAGAAATAATGATTCCGGCGCATGCAGCCGCAAAAACATAAAACATACCGCTGCCGTTTGGATCGCCTGTATCGGCGGAATCGGCGTCTACAAGAATCGAATTTTCCGTCGATTTTTTAATCGCCGCTACCTGATCGATTCCAATATTGCTGCCGCTCGCTATTTCTTTCCCATCAATCTACCTCTCTTGTTAATTTAATTGAAAACGCCTATCGGAAAAGAATTAAATATACAGTTTCTCGCGTCTTTGAGATCTTTTAATTCTCCTGACGCTATCGCCTGAACCGCGATATTTCCCACCGCCGTCGCTTCTGTAGGACCTGTATACACTGTTTTTCCGCAGGCTTTTGCTGTTAGTTCATTTAAGTATACAGCATTTGACCCGCCTCCCACAATATGTATACAGTCAAAATTTTTACCTGTGATCTTTTCGATCTCTTCCTCGGTATCGGCGTAACACTTGGCAAGACTGTTATAGATAACGGCAGCCACCTGTCCGATACCGTCGGGGACTTCCTGTCCTGTCTCGGCGCAGCATTTTCTGACTTCTTCCACCATGCTCTCAGGAGCGAGGAAACGGTCGTCATTCGCCGGAACTATCGAGCTTATTGTCTCTTTTGAAGCCTTTTCACAGATTTCGCCGAATCCGAGATCCTTCGCGATTTCATCTTTAGCGGAATTGATCATCCACATACCCATGATATTTTTCAGATATCGGAATCTGTAATCATATCCGCCCTCATTTGTCAGATTGCGCATACGGCTCTCGGGCGAACATATAGCTTCTTTAAGTTCAGTTCCCATGAGCGACCATGTGCCCGAGCTGATATAGAGCACATCCTCTTTATTTGACGGAACGGCAACTACGGCCGAAGCGGTATCATGGGTTGCCGGAACGACCACTTTACAGTTATATCCGACTTCTTTTTGTATATCCTCCGTCAGATCTCCAAGTTCATATCCCGGCAGAACTATTTCTTTAAATATTTTCTTCGGATACCCGAGTTTTTCGATGAGCTCGAAATCCCAGTCCTTCGTCACAGGGTCCACAAGCTGCGTCGTGCTGGCGTTTGTATATTCCTGAACTTTTTTACCCGTAAGAAGAAAATCAAAATAATCCGGTATCATGAGCATGGATTCCGCGTTTTCAATATCTTCCGGATTATTTTTCTTTACCGCCATAAGCTGATAGATCGTATTGAATATCTGCTTTTGAATTCCGGTTCTTTCATAGAGTTTATCTTCCGGGATAACTTTGTAGACTTCTTTATCCATGCCGTTTGTACGAGCGTCCCTGTAGCCGTATGTTTTTCCAAGAATGTTATCGTCTTTGTCAAGGAGCACATAGTCTACAGCCCACGTGTCGATTCCCATACTGTAGGGGATTTTTCCGATCTCAGCGCATTTTTTCATGCCTGCTTTAATATGTGAAAAAAGCGCTTCAGTATCCCACAGACGTTCGCCGTTTGCCTCTTTCATCCCATTCGGAAAACGATAAACCTCTTCGAGTATGATTTTACCGTTTTCGATATGCGATATTATATGCCTTCCGCTTGAGGCGCCGATATCAACGGCAAGATAATACTTCATTGGCAACTCCTCCCTTCTTTACTTTTTTATTATCTTATTTTATACTCAAATCAATCGCTGTTTTCAGGTCTAAAATCTCAAAAATCAGGACTTTATTTGCAGCGCATGTTTTTTATTTGATCGGAGAAAACAATGGATGCAGACCTTTTAAATATCCTTAAAGAAATCAGCCCCGAAGAGGAAATTCTTTTAAACGGACGTAAACTTATAGACCAGCGAATATATTCCGAAAATCATTCGAACTCCTTTGTTATTGAAGGCGAAAAACTTCTGGAAAACGGATGTACGATACAGATACGGCCTCATACCAGGTTTGTTCATTTTCCTAAGCACAGCCATAACTACGTTGAGCTTATCTATATGTACTACGGCAGTACGACTCACATCATAAACGATACGCAAAAGATCGTTTTAAAACAGGGCGATCTTCTTTTCTTAAATCAGCACGCGACACACGAGATCCTGCCGGCTTCATATGACGATATCGCTGTAAACTTTGTCATTCTCCCAGAATTTTTCAAAAGGGGCCTTGTAATGATCGAACAGGAAAATATTTTGCGTGATTTTTTGGTTCGCACCCTTTCGGGATACGATTCAAATATTTCTTATCTACATTTTCCGGCAAAAGATATTCTTCCCGTCCAAAATCTTCTCGAAAACATGATATGGACATTGTTTACGCATAAATCGCATACCAATATATTGAACCAGACTACAATGGGACTTCTTCTTATGAATCTGTCGATGTTTTCCGATAATATTTCTAAAAACATCTATCAGTCAGAAGACGAAAACATAGTATTTCAGGTTCTAAGCTACATCGAAAGCAACTATAAGTCAGGAACTCTTTCCGATATATCGAAGAAACTTCAGCTTAAGGATTATTTCATAAGCCGCATTTTGAAAAAATATACCAACTGCAATTTCAAAGAACTTTTGCAGGACAGAAAGCTGCAGCAGGCTTCCTATCTGCTTTTAAATACTCCGCAGAGCATCGAATCTATTATGCGTCAGATAGGCTATGACAACAGCAGTTACTTCTACAGGATCTTCAAACAAAAATACGGCTGCTCTCCAAGGGATTATCGGAATTTAAATAATATTTCTTAAAATTTACATAAAAATGAGCTGAAGCGTCATTGGTGGTGTGCTACAGCTCATTTTTCTTGTATGATTTTGTTTGCAAATCATTATCTATAGAGAAGAATGCTTCTTAATTTAATATTTTGATTCAGGGTTTTATCATGCAATCACAGTCTCGACGCCGTCGATTACCTTTACTCCTTTCATATTCGGAGGTAAGCTCACATCAAGCTGCTTTTCGTTTCCGTCAAGCTTCCAGTGAACCTTGATCTTTCCCCAGATGCTGTCGTAAGAAACCTTAACTTCTTTGAGACCGCAGCCAAAATCAGGTTCGATGCGAACCGACTTGAATCCAGCTTCAGTCGGCTTGATTCCGGCAATATATTTATACAGATATTCTCCGACGCATCCAAAAGCAAAATGGTTCATCGAATAACTCTTCGGATATCCTTCTTCGTCTATAGCGTCCCAGCTTTCCCACATGGTTGTCGCGCCGCATTTTACTTCATACAGCCACGATGGTTCTTTATCCTGGAACAAAAGCGTATTTGCCAGTTCTTTTTCGCCGCACTCGGCAAGAACAGGAAGAAGGAACGGTATAGAAAGGAATCCCGTATCGAGTCTGTCGCCGTTTTCATGAATCAGGCTTACAAGTTTGTCTACGGCATTCTGCTTTTTGTCTTCCGGTATAGCCCCCATAGCCAACGCCAGAACATAAAGTCCTTGGAAATCTTTTTTGAGCGTGCCGTCTTCGTTTCCGAATTCGATCATAAACGCTTCGCAGACTTTTTTATAGATATTTCTATACTCTGCAGCCTCGCCGTATTTTCCTAATACAGCGCATATTTTTTCCATAAGCTTATTTGTATACGCGTACATGAGCGTTCCTGCCTCAAAACCTGTGAGCATCATCATAGGCGGTCCCACGAGTCCTGATTTTACCGCTGAAGGCATAAGCCAGTCGCCGTACTGGAAATCGTTGTTCCAGATATACTTCATGTGCTCTCCTGCGCTCTCGCAGTTTTCAGGATTTGCAGCTACACGCTCCTTACATGAATCCATATAGCGCTCCATCATCTCAAAGTTCTCTTCAAGAACAGATATATCGCCGTAGGCTTCAAATAATCTCCAGGGAACTATCACGCATGCGTCAGACCAGCCTCCTGCCGATACACCGTCAATCCAGTCAGGTTTCATGATGTCATGGGACGGGATATACGGAATGATATGAGGAATCTGTCCGTCAGGCAGCTGTTCGTTTCTCATATCCGCCAGCCAGTGTCTGATGAACTGCTCAACATCCATTTCAAAGCACGCCGTAGGAGCATACACCTGCATGTCTCCTGTCCAGCCTGTCTTTTCTCTCTGAGGACAGTCTGTAGGTATTGAAATCATGTTTCCGCTCTGAGAGCGCAGTATATTTTCATGCAGCTTATTTAATCTTTCATCGTCGCATTCAAAACTTCCGGTCACTTCAAGCGGAGTATGAATCACATGAATCTCATAGTGCTCGGGGTTCTCGTCGTTCGTTCCTGTTACTCGCACATATCTGAATCCGTGATTAGTAAATTCAGGCTGCCATTCATAAATCCCGTCTTTCGCGCATTTGAAAACATCCGTCTGATTTTTATTCTGGCCGATTATATTAATCATATAATTGCCGTCTTTATCAAGAAGTTCGGTGTGCTCCAATTTAAGTACGTCGCCTTTTTTCATGTCAAGTTTTACTTTGACAAAACCTACTATGTTTTCTCCGGCGTCAAGAATAAGATCGCCGTTCGGCGCTCTGAACACTTCCGGTTTTATAATTCTTTGAGTCCAAACAGAATCGATCGATTGAAGCACAAGTTTATCGTATCCGTAATCACAGACTTTCGCTTCTTTCCAGTCTGAATCGTCAAAATCCGCGGTCATCCATCCTTCTTTTTCCATGTTCTGATCATAGGCCGCTCCTACGAACAGATCGGCATACTGCCAGGCAGATTCTGTCGTCTTTACGTCTGAATCGCTGATCACTGATTTCCAGCTGCCGTCTGTAAGCATATCTATCTGGAAAAGAAGCGCGTTTTCCGTACCGTACTGCTGTCCTATTCCCACAGCACCGATCTTCCCTGTGAACCATCCGTCGGCAAGGGTAGCGCTGATAACATTTATGCCTTTCTTAAGATATGGCTTAACATCTTTAACCTGATACTCGATGCGCTTATTGTAGGACGTCGGTCCCGGCGCGAACATATCGGAAACTTTTGTTCCGTTTATATATATGTTATAAATTCCTCGAGCCGTCGAATAAAGTATAGCCTTATCAGGAACAGTATCAAGGATAAACGTCTTTCTCATATCCACCGCAGGGTCGAGAACCTCAAATGGATCTCTCTGATCGATAACTCCGTGAATCGGCGTTGTGGAATCGGTAAGGGGCTTTCTGACTCTGTCAGGCTCAACCCACTTTGCCTTCCATTCCTTTATACCTGTTGAAAAACTTTTGCCTTTTAAATTACAGATGCTTTCATCGTCTAAACCAACTTCCAGTTTCCAGTTATAAACTTTTCGCGGCTCCAGATCAGCGCCGCATAAAATATTATGTCGCTCTCCTGACTTTACATGACCGCTGTCCCATACAAGAAATCCTTCGTTATCCCAGACGTTTATTCTGTAAAATGTCTGATTTGCTTCTCCTGACAGCTTCCATGAAAAGTTTACCTGCGGAATAAATGAAACTTTTAATCCGTATAATTTCAAAATTACACCTCCCATTGTATCCCACCCGTTTCGGCGGTCGCCCTGCGGCGTATTGTGAATCGGATAGAGGAAGTATTCTTCCCTATCCGATCTGCGCGATACCTCGCTCATCTCGTGGCATTGCCACTCGATGACCGTTACCCCGCAAATATCCGCTCGTGCAAGCACGGCGGCTGCTTGCTGGGTGTATCGCGCAAAAACAGCCGTCAGGCGCCGCCGGGGCGGGCGCAGACGGCTGTAAATGCAGCTAAGTGTGATGCCAGGGTCAAAAGGTCGTAATTTTCATGCCTGCATGGAAAAACACGACTTTGAGACCCGTTAAAACATGAGAAAGAACCATTTTTCTTAAGAAAAATGTGTGATTTCGAATGTTTTTAGGATTTCGGGAGCACAAAGTGCGGAGAAATCCGTGGCATCTCCATATTCAAAATACTTTTGATTCTAATAATATTTCTTATTTAATATCGCCTTTTGCAAGCTGCTCTTCCATTGTCTCTCTTCCCTCACGGCGGGCTGTCATCTTCTCAGCGATAAGAGCCATCTTCTTCTCGTCGAGATGATACCACGCCATAACGATGATAGAAATAAGTATAAGAACTGCAGGAACGATATTAACAATTACATTGATACCCATAATTGTTGAAGGCGCCTGCGGCTGATCCGCAACATAACCTGCCGCGAATATAAGCGGAACACCTACAGCTCCTGTGATGGCTGTAGCGCATTTAACGCCAAAGCTCATCATAGCAAATGACAGACCGTCATCACGTACGCCGTACTTGTAATCGCCGTATTCGATTGCGTCGCATACAAACGAGTAGCAGATAGATGATCCGGCATTACCAAATCCGAATACCGCGCTTGCTCCGATAAGAAGCGGAAGGCTTCCTCCCGGAAGGAAGAACAGTACTACAAGTCCTATGATACATAAAGTATTGAAGAAAATAAATGTTCTCTTCTTGCCCATTTTTCTTGTGAAGAATGGAAGCGTAAAGTTACCAATCATCTGAAGGAATGTGATAACAGGGAATACAGTTCCAAGGTAAAGATAACCTGTAGGGAACTCAAATCCTGCCGCGTATACTACATAATATGTAAGAAGAGACATACGTGCGATAACACCCATAGCTCCGATAAATACGCAGAAGATAGCAATGATAAGCTGGTTGTTTTTTACGAGAGCTTTAAGTGATTTTCCAAGAGGCTCTTTTTTCGGTTTTACGTCTTTCATCGCCTCTGCCGTAACAGCAGCAGCTTCTTCTTTGATTTCTTTACATTTCCATGCGCAGATCCAGAACATTGGGATCGAAATGACAGAAACGATGATCGCTGCCATAAAGTATCCATGTGCGTCTGGCTGAGCTTCTCCGTTGACCTCAACAACAGTATTGCTGAAGTAAATAAGCATTACAGGAACTACAGCTCCAAGAACAGTCTGAATAAGAGCGGATCCTATCTGTGACATTGAGATGATGTCCATCTTTGTCTGTGAATCTCTTGAAAGACGGTTTACAAGACCGTTTACCGCTACCTGAACTACTGTGTAAGTCATACCGCAGCCGATGTAGCAGAGGAGACAAACAATAACTTTCGTTGTTCCCTCAAGCGGAAATGCTGTAAATGTCAGGATATTGAATATCGCAAGGAATGGCGGAGCAATAGCAATATAAGGTTTGAATTTGCCCCATTTTGAATGTGTTCTGTCTATGATGGCTCCCATCATAGGATCGTTTATAGCGTCCCATACACGCGCAATAAGCATGATCATTGATATTGCTGCGGCTGACAACGAAACGATATCCGTGAAGAAAATGTTAAGATAACTGTTGATCATATACCAGCTTACGTTGATACCTGAGTAGCCTATCGTGTAAGCTATGGCTGATCCGACCGGCATTTTAGCCTTTGCAGGTTTGTTTTCTGCCATTTTTACTACCTCCCATTAAATGATTTTTTTACACTTACGTGCTGAATATTATGAACGCAGTCCACGCTGACGTCATAAACTTATTTTTTGATTACGCATACTTTTCCGAACATACCTGAAGGTTCAAGCACTTCTCTTTCAGGTCCGAAGATTCCTGCTCTGTCGAGAGCATCTCTTGCAGGTGTGTTGGCAACTTCTACGACAAATTCATTTGCGCCTTCCTGAACAAGCTCGGAAATATTCCAGATATAGTCAGGAGTGATTTTTTTGCCTGCGCTCTTGCCGTTTACAAAAAGCTCAGCGTTTTCATATACATGTTCTGCCACGAAGAAATGCTCGCCTTCCACATCCAACGCAACTGTTTTTTCGTAACGCATAACGCCTGAAAAATCAGGATACATCTTGGATACAGGAACAAGTTTTTCGAGTTCCTGTTCGTCTTTAAACGCCGGATATTCGATAGATTTGACTTTCGAAAACTTCCAGTTATCAGATATATCGATTTTTTCAACTTTTTCGATCTCTTCTTTTCTTAGAACAGCTTTCTCAGTAACAGCCGAGTCTTCAGGAAGTTTGCCAGTTATAAGCACAAGACTTTCGTAAGGTCTTAAATCTATCTCGTTTCCTTCAAATCTGCTGCATGTATTTGTCATGCCGTCATATCTGTATACTTCGCCTTTAATCTCAGAGGCGATCACTGTCTTTACATCTTTTGAAAGGGATGTGTTAAAGAAAGCATGTACCGAAGTATTTTCTTTTTCATATCTGTAGTAAAGAAGATCCTCCTGCTTATCCGCAACCACCTGACATGCAAGCTTCTCGTCGATAAGATACTGAGCAAGGTTTTCAAGCGAAACGACGTCACAGCAGTCAAGACCCTGTTCAATCTTTGTATTGCCTACATAAGGACTTATGACTTCTTCCGGTTTACTGTTTACAAATATCACTCTTATGCCTGCGTCTTTTGCATCCTCGATAACCTTTGTGAGTCTTGCGTCGAGGAATTTAGTCTCAGGTATTATAATGCAGCTCATGGCTCTGTTGTTTATTTTCAGAGTTCCGTCTTTCATCTCGACCTGGTAATAATCTTTTTTCTCAAAGATATCCGTCGCTATGAGCTCAAAGTCGATCTGTCTTATCATGAGTTCCATCATAGGATCCTGTTCCTTCATGGACACGCTCATCCAGTCCGCTTCGGCAGGATATATAATCGCCGCTGACGGCACATTCTGTCCGTCTGAAAGAAGCTCGCTCATGCGGTTTACATATTTCATCAGTTCGGCGAAATACGGAAACTCAGGATTATATCCCCTCGCGTAGAAATGAGGCGGGCAGTCCTCGTCAGGATACTCAGCCATCGAAAAGGCATGAGGCACAAAGTAATTCACGCCCTGGAAAAGCAGGTAATCCGCTATCCACTTCATCGCTTTTACGCCGTAATTCCATCCGTAAGCGCCGAATGTCTCACACATAAGACGTCCCTTTTTCATAGGATCTGTCTGCGCCGATGATGCTCCCATCTTTACAAGACCGTAATGATAGAACTTTCCGTCGCAGTCGGCAGTAACGCCATGACGCTCTCCCAAAGGATTTCCCGGAATTATCTGTCCTCCGATGTTGTCGATGCCTGCCATATGCTGACCTGTCATCGCTCTATAGTAATGTCCCGCTCCGCAGCCGAGGTGCGAATGCTCCTCATAGTCCTCGATAACATGGCCTATATACTCGACACCGTGATCCTCGCACCATTTTCCCAATTGACGCGAGAAGTTCTTCTCATAAAGCTGCGTAACTTTGTCCATATATCTGAATCTTACGGCAGCGTCAAGATCTTCTTTATCTGACGGAAGCCACAGAAGAGGCAGCGTCTGTTTCCAGTCGGAAGATGAAGCCTCCATCATCTCCTGAAGCTCATTGCCCCAGGGAATCGCCATTTTCTTTCTTCCGATCGGATTGTTCATCTGATATCCGCCGACATTGTAAAATCCCGGCTCATCTGAAAAGAATCCTGATATCGTTTTTCCGAATTCATCTTTATATTTTTCATAATGCGGCTCGTAAACTGCCTCAATAAGAGTGCTGACCGATTCCGCGTCGATATAATTGATATAGTCGTTGTGAGAACCGAAATCATATGTGGTAAATGATACGCATATTCTCCAGTTTCCGTCCGGCACGTCCCATGTAAGCCAGCCGTTTTCATCAACCTTATCCGTAATATCAATGATCTCAGATTTAACCTGATCTTTTTCGATAAGAGGCATCGCCACTACGCTTAAGAGTTCCTGCTTATCTATAAGAGGTTTTTCGATCTTTGTTCCGAGGGCGAAATCTATCCACTGAATTCTCTTCGTCATCATGAGATTGACGTCGAGAGAAACGCTCTGAAGCGGGCCTACGCAGTCCGTAAACTGCATCATCGCGTATTTTCTCGCGCGCTCAGGATATTTTTTAGGGATAAGTCCGTTTGCCTGCCCTGTCGGGAAATGAGCGTCGTCAAGAATCCAAATCTTCATATCCCTCTTATGGCACTCATCTAGAATGATATCAAAATCATGCCACCACTTAGGACCTATAAAATCAGGATGCGGACGCGACTCCAGACAGATCGCGCGAATACCGCATTCATATACTTTTTCTATCTCTGTTCTTAATACTTCTTCCGTCTGCTCTCTGAGCCAGAAGAAAGGGAAAATGTGATTTTTCATAATCAATTAACTCCGTGCTACTTCTTATTTGTTAGAATTGACTAATCATGTCGAAAATAATATCAAATATTTTAAGTCTTTTCGTCTCTGTTTTGACCTTTTTTATATCAGATTCTTAATATCTGTTTGATTTGATTTTTAACATGTATAAACTTTTTTTATTGTTTTTTAACCTCGCAATTGCATTTTTATCATCCTTAGCTTATCATTTCATATATGATTTGTTATTTTTGACAACAATCCCTGAAACGGAGGTTCCATATGAGTTTTTTTAAGATATTAAACTGTTCTTATACCGCAGCTCCCATTGGCAGATCTCATTTTCATACTGAACATGAACTATTATTTGTTATTTTGGGAAATATAACGCTTATCTCTAACCAAACGGAATATTTTCTTTCCGCCGAGGATTTTATCATGATAAATACGGGACACAGCCACAGTATAAATAGCGATCAGCCGTTTCTTGTCGCCAGCCTTACTATAACTCCCGAGATACTTTCAACTTATTTTGACAATACTCCCGTGCTTTTTGACTGTTTTTCAAGAAAAATGTCATTTGCGGATGCGGATCAGATCAGAAATCTTATCAAACAGCTTCTTTCATATGAGAGAGCCAGCGACGGCCAGGGCCGTATACTTTACAACAAGCTCGGCTATCATCTGCTTTATCTGCTTACGACTAATCACCAGGCCAAAAATGACGATCCTCTCTGGAACATCCCCAACCAGGGTTCGGACAAGAGAGCATACGAGATACTCAGATATATAAATCAGAATTACCGACACAATATCTCCCTTGCAGCCCTCGCTGAAAATATGAACCTCAGCACCCCGTATCTGTCTAAATTTTTCAAAAACAGATTTGGAGAGACTTTTATATCCTATTTGCAGAAAGTAAGACTCGAACACGCGAAAGACGATATTTTAAATACAGACAAATCTCTTACCCATATCGCTCTTGACAACGGTTTTCCGAATTCAACGAGTTTTATCGAAAAATTTAAAAAGGCATACGATCTTACGCCCAGTGAATACAGAAAAACGGCAAAAAACAACGCCCCGGACGCTGAAGAAACAAACTTTCCGCATACAGAATCAGTTTCTACCGCGATAAACTCCATGGTATCGGCTTATCTCGCGAGCCAGAACATATCTTCGCCGTCAATCAAAACCTCAGAAGAAAAGATATCTGTATTCAGAAACTCAAATTCGGTAAGAAACAGCCTTGAATTTAAAAAGCCCTGGATAAAAATTTTGAATATAGGAAATTCCATATCGCTGCTCAGATATGACGTGCGGGAGCAGGTGAAATTTTTCAGAGAAGAATTGAATTTTGAATATGTATATATAAACAATCTTTTTCATCACAGCATGAATATTCATTCTGAGAGCACGAACAGCAAATACAACTTTTCCGAGATAAGAAAAGTTCTCGATTTTATAATCTCACTCGGAATGCATCCATATATAGAACTCGAATCTCAGGAAGTTTCAACGCCGAAGCACACCGATACTCATCTGATTGAAGCCACGGTACGCACCCAGCTTGAGTATTTCAGCAAAAACTTCGAGCTCCTTGAAAGCTTTATTTCGTTTCTCTTAAAACGCTACGGCTACAGCGAGGTTTCCAAGTGGTATATAAGCCTCGAGCGTTCGACGGCCATAAACAATATGGTTTCAGAAAACGATTATTTTAAATATTTTTCAAATATATACTCGGTAATCAAAAGCAGGATACCCGGCATTCAGATAGGCGGGCCAGGATTTACGATAGATTTCCGTGAGAACACGATAGAAAAATTTCTGAAAAACTGGACAGATTACGGCTGCACGCCTGATTTTATAAATCTGTACGTTTTTCCGTATATAATGGATCTTTCCGCGTTGAGAACAGGCAAAAGCGTCGCCTCCTCCGACAAAAGTTTTCTCTCAAACGTTTTGTCCGGCGTAAATCACTGTCTTCACAGAACGGGACTTGAAGACAGGAAAATTCACGTAACTCTGTGGAATTCTTCCATATTGACAAGAAACGTTCTTCACGACGGTCCGTATAAATCAGCTTATATAATGAGCACTATGATAGAATGCTGGAATAAATGCTCTATGCTCGGATACTGGAACGCCACCGATCTGACGTCCCTGGACGCCGATACGGAAATTCCTCTGTTTGGCGGAAGCGGACTGATTTCACAAAACAACATCAAAAAGCCATCATTTTACGCCTTCAGCTTTTTAAACAGCCTGCTGCCCTATCATCTCACAAGCTCAAACCATGCCATAGTGACTACCGATGACAAAGGCAGATTTTCCATATGCTGCCACAATTACAAACATTTTAATTATCTCTACTACAGTCAGAAAGAGGAAAAGATAAAGATTGAAGAACAGTCATCTCTTTTTGAAGACACGGAACCGGTATCTCTTAAAATAGATATAAACGATCTTCCCAAGGGAAATTTTCTGATAAAACGCCGCTTTGTATCGGAAAATGCAGGAAATGTGCAGAACGCCTGGCTGCATCTGAACAAACTCAGCGAACTTTCGCAGGGCGAACTAAGCTATCTGAAGTCCCAGGCAGAACCCGGTCTGTTTTACGAAACAAAACGTTCCGACAACGGAACGATCGTTTTAGAAGAAACCCTTTCTCCCCAGGAGATCAGGCTTATAGAGATCGAAAAGATAGATGATTAAATTTTCTTAAATTTTTTTTAACGAAAACGAAGCATATTTCCTGAAGGGAACATCCGCAGCGTCGGCCCTTAATGAGCGCAAAGCGCGAATTTAGTGCCGCTACGCGAGGGCGCTGAACGTCGGTGGACGTTCGTTTAGCGCCGACCGAAACGGAGTGTAGATAAGCGAGAGCGGTTTCCGGAAGGAAATATGCTTCTTGATTTATTTATAAAAATTTGCAGTATTGTTAAAGGCTCTTCTCATCAC
>CASEDW010000008.1 GCA_949286775.1 uncultured Eubacteriales bacterium
GCGCTGGGCAAAAGGTTTTTATCAGGTTCTCTACAAAAACTTCTTCGCCCTCGTAAAGAGGATGTTTACCGCAAAGACATTCAGGGAGCGTTTTACCTGTTTCGATTCTCTCGTAATACTCTCGCCGGGACAGGTATTCTTAGGAGCCTGCGTTGCCGTCGCGCTGCTTACGGCATTTAAAGTAGGATTTGATCCGACATTATTTACAAATGAAATATTGGCGCTGGTGATTCCTCTGCTGATAAGTTCATACATACTGTTTTGTCTGCTCGGAGCTTCGGTTCTTATTACAGAATATAAAAAAATATTCTGCAGCACAAAAAGGGTATTTCTTTTAGTGCTTGCGTTTCCGATTTTCATGATCACATATATTCCTATCGCGATCATCGCTCTTTTCGCGAAAGTAAAATGGAAACCTATCAGACATGTGGTTTCAGTAGCACATGAAGACTTAAAAAAATAAAGCGTGCGCCTCTGGCGCACGTTTTTATTTTTAATCACTCCTGTATTTTTGTTCCTTTGACTTTGATGCCGTTTATCTCGATATCGTCAGTCAGTGGGATAACTATATATTCTCTGTCGTCTATAGTCATCGTATTTATCAGATCAGTCCTGTCGGCGCTGACCTGTATCTTAATATCAGGAGATTTGACTTCCAGCTTTTTAGTATTCGTTATATTCGATACGAGAAGCTTTTCCGTTCTTCCTGGTTCCGTATCAAAAGTCTCGTTTATCTTTTCTATACATGAATCAGGCGCTCCGCTTTCAGACAGTATTTTTATAATATCTGTTTTTTCAAGAGCGGCAGGCTCCGGCTCTCCCTTTTTTTCCTCGACTATCTTGTTTAAGTTTTCCTGTATTTCTTTAACGACTTCAAAACTGCATTCGTCTTTAAAGGCGTCTTCCACTATTTTGCTGAAACTCACCATCTGCTCTTTAGCCGCCACCGGCGGGAAACATCCGATTATTTCTTCTGTAAACTCTTCGTGGAGTTCATTCGCGTTCTTTGAATAATATAAAATGCTGTAAAGATCAGTATTTCTGTCGTTGAATGCCGGATACAGAAATCCTGTCTGAGGCATCTGAACCATCCAGTCGCGGATATGGCCTACAAAAGTCTTGTTCTCGTCGTCATAACAGAGTCCCGGTTTTGAAAGATTTACGGGACACAATGAGCAAAGCATAAAATTGTAGACGTATTCCGATCCGTCGAATACTTCATTGTTGTCTTTCGTTTTAAATGGAATGTCGTACACTCCATGGGCGAGGATAATCAGATAATTTTCAGGATAGCTGTAATTTGAAATTATCCTGTCGAAAAATATTTCGTTCATCTGATCGTCTGACAGATTGCTGTTTACAAGTTTCTGCAAAAACGAAGCTTTTTCCCCTTCCATCGCCTCTTTAAGAGGAAATTCCAGCGTATATATGTTTTTTCCGATAGTTCCTGAAAGTGTCTTTCTGAAAATATCAGAATACTTGAACATCTCGTCTTCTTCCACATTGTAAAATGAAGTCTGAAACACAGCCTTTTTTTCTTTATTCGCGTCTACATAGCAGCAGCATATCCTGTCGATGTGGGTATTTTCCTTTGTAAGTATTTTTCTGATCTCAGAAATTTCACGTTTATTCATATTGTATTTCCAAACCTCATTTCTTTCATTTGATTTATAAAGTATTTTGATATCAAAAGCCCTGTAAAAAGACTCATCTCGCGAATACCATGACGTCATATCTGATCGCCTTGCCCTCAATAGAATAATCAGGCTTTCTTCCCGCCAGATAAGCTCCTTTAGCCGGACGCTTTATAACGATCTTTTTAGGTCCCGATTTTATTGCCGCCTCCAGCAGCTCTTCTTCATTTGAACACGGATTTTCAAGCTGCTGCAGCAGCTGAAACTTCTTTTTTATAAGGCCGCTTTTGCTTCTTTCAGGAAACATAGGATCAAGATAAACGACGTCGGGAACGATATCCAAATTGTTGAGAGCTTTAATGCTGTCTTCCCTGACAAGACGCATTCTCGATGCTATCCTGTCCAGATATTTTTCATTTGCAGCCCGCTTTAGCGAATCTTCAAGGAGTGCCGCGATGATGGGATCGTTCTCATATAAGATAACATTAAACCCTGCCGCTGCCAAAAGCAGCGAATCCTCTCCCATTCCTGCTGTAGCGTCTATAGCTATATGTTCTCTGCCGTCATTTTTTATTTTTGCGGCCCGGACTATCAGTTCCCTGCTTAAATTGGGCTGTTTTAGCCTCGGCAGCATAGCAGTAAAATCGCCGCGCATTTTCATTTCATCAGATTTAAGCCAGAGACTTCCGTCTTCAAAAACGAGCTTTACTTTTTCAGACATCACTTTTCTCCTTTCCGAGCCCATATATTCTATCATGGCGCGATAAATGCTTCAATAAATCTTCCAAACTTTTCACTTTTTATCTTGTTATTGTGTCATAAAGTACATATACTATGAGATATGCGGCAAATGAGCATATATATGAGTCAAGGAACAAATGGACACAAATCGGATGCTCGCATACGATTAATCCGAATGTTTCAAGTGATTTTATTTGCGCACTTAAGAATTTTAAAAGCATCACATTTTGGGAGAAGATATGGATATACATTCAAAAGAAGAAATAAAGGAAAAACTGCTGCAGCAGAGATTAAAAAGAAAGAAATTGCAGCGTATTATTATAAGTCTCGTATCGACGGCGTCAGCGCTCGCGGTGCTCTTTTTAGTCTTTGCTTTAGGAAATTTTAACAATAATACTGCAAAAGCCGCGAATCCGGCTTCAGAAAGCAGCATTTTGGCAGAAAATTCTGTCACGCCAAAGCCCTCTGTTACGCCTGAATTAACAAAGGCGCCTGAAGCTGCACTGTCTCCGACTCCTGCTGCGACTGCGACTCCGTCGCCAACGCCAACGCCTGCTCCAGCTGAAAAACCAGAAACTACCATAAGGCTATGCATGATAGGCGATGTGCTTCTGCACGACGCGATAATCCAGACAAGCAAAACAGAATACGGATACGATTTTTCACCGCTTTTTTCAAATATCTCAGACAGACTGGCAGGCTATGATTTAAAAATAGTAAATCAGGAAACGGCCTGCGGCGGCGAAAGCTACGGTATCACGGGATATCCCTCATTTAACGGTCCTACCGAATGCATAGACGCTATGGCAAACACCGGATTTAATCTCGTATGCCTCGCCACAAACCATATGCTTGACAATGGAATTTCTCCGATGCTATCGACTCTTGATTACTGGAATACAAATTATCCCGGCGTCGGCACTATAGGCGCTTATTCATCAGCCGAATCCGCTGAAAATATCTACGTATATCAAAAAGAAGATTTCAAAGTAGCGGTGCTCAACTATACATACGGCACAAACGCAGGATCAGGCGATCTTTTGTCCGCTCCCTACTGTCTCAACTTCCTTAACGAAGAAAAAGTATACTCCGATATTCAGCGAGCGAAAGAAATTTCTGATTTTGTTATCGTGATACCCCACTGGGGTACAGAGCACAACCTCGGAACAGACGCATCCCAGGACTACTGGGCGACGCAGTTTAATGAGTGGGGAGTCGATCTCGTCATAGGTTCACATCCTCACGTAATCGAACCTATTGAAGTCAAAACAAGCTCAACAGGTCATACGACAGTGATTTTTTATTCCCTCGGAAATTTTGTCTCAAATCCCGCAAACGCCAATCTCATGGTGGGCGCGATGGCCGACGTAACCCTGACTAAAGACGAAAACGGCGTCCGAATAGACGATTTCGGTGCGATTCCCCTTATCACACATCAGCAGGGATATTTCACGACTTATTTCTGGAGCGAGTATTCTCCTGAAATGTACTACGAAAGCGTCGGTCACATACAGGATCCGACATTTACTTATGAATACTGTACCGATCTGATCTACTCGGTATTCGGAGACAGAGTACGGCCATAAAATAAAATACAAACTCTAAAATATAAGTTCTCAAATAAACTACAAAAAACCGCCGGCATATGGTTATCTTATGATCCATATATCGGCGGTTTTGATATTTTCTATTTTACTTTTTATAAACAAAATTAAACAAGTATCTTTGACAGGAAATCCTTAAGTCTAGCATCTTTAGGATTGTCAAAAAATTCTTTCGGCGGCGCGTCCTCTTTGATAACTCCGTCGTCCATGAACAGAACTCTCGTCGCCACTTCTTTAGCGAATCCCATCTCATGAGTAACGACTATCATCGTCATGCCGTCGTCGGCAAGCTTCTTCATAAGCTCGAGAACTTCGCCTACCATCTCCGGATCGAGCGCGCTCGTCGGCTCGTCAAAGAGCATGAGCTTCGGCTTCATAGCCAGCGATCTTACGATGGCGATACGCTGTTTCTGTCCGCCTGAAAGCTGACCCGGATAGACGTCTGCTTTGTCTTCGAGATTTACAAGTTTAAGAAGTCTTTCGGCTTCTTTATCTGCCTCCTCCTGGGTCATAAGTTTAAGTGTCACAGGTGCGAGGGTAATGTTTTTCTTTACAGTCAGATTTGCGAACAAATTAAAATGCTGAAAAACCATTCCCATGTGTTCGCGTACTTTGTTGATATCCGTCTTCGGATCAGTGACAGTGATTCCGTCAAATGTGATAGTTCCTGTAGTCGGTATCTCAAGCAGATTTAAACATCTTAAGAAAGTGGATTTTCCCGAACCTGACGGTCCTACTATAACGACCTTCTCGCCCGGAGCGATATGAAGATCGATGCCTTTTAATATTTGTTTTCCGTCGCCGAATGTTTTGGTGACTTCTTTAGCGTATATCACTCTTTCTCAATCTCCTTTCGAGCATTCCAAGAATCTTACTGATTATAATTACAAGCACAAGATAAATTCCCGCTATCGCGAAAAACGGAACGAGCGCCTGATATGTATTGGCCTGTATTATCATAGCTCCTTTAGTAAGATCCTTAAGTCCGATAACAGTTACGATAGACGTTTCCTTTAAAAGAGTAATAAACTCGTTGCCAAGAGCAGGAAGTACATTCTTAAACGCCTGAGGAATGATAACGCTCTTCATCGTCGACCAGTAGGGAAGACCCAAAGATCTGCCGGCTTCCATCTGTCCCTTGTCGATAGACATGATTCCCGATCTGACGATCTCGGCGATATAGGCTCCTGAATTGATACCAAATGTAAGAACCGCGCATACTATAAGGTTCTGGTCTGATGATCTCGCGCTTCCCCATACTACAAACCACATGATAAGAAGCTGCACCATCGTCGGAGTTCCGCGGATAACAGTGATATACAGTCTGCATATCGCGTTGAAAAATCCAAGAACAACATTTCTTTCTTTTCCCTGCTGCTGCAGATCATGAGCAGACCTTACTATAGCAACCACTATACCAATTACAAGACCTAAAATCAGAGCGAAAACTGTAACAAGAAGCGTAACGCCTATTCCTCTGACAAAATACATGTAATTGTCTTTAAGGATGAAGGTCTGATATAAACCGGTTAAAAGATCATCCATTATTTTCTCCCCTCTATTACAAGAATAAGGGTCAAATAATTTTGA
>CASEDW010000009.1 GCA_949286775.1 uncultured Eubacteriales bacterium
CGCCGCCATTTATCTGCGCATAGTGTTTGTGGGACTGATTTTTACTTTTATATATAATTTTTTCTCGAATACTCTAAGAGCGCTTGGTGACAGCAAAGTACCGCTGTATTTCCTCATTATCAGCGCGCTTTTAAATGTCATACTTGATCTCGTTTTTGTAGTTGTAATTAAATGGGGCGTGGCGGGAAGTGCGATCGCGACTATGCTCAGCGAGGCTCTCTGCTGCATGTTTTGCGTTATATATATAAAGAAGAAAGTTCCTCTTTTGTGTCTTGGAAAAAAGTGGCGCGTATTGGATACTTCTATCCTCTGGAAGACTTTTTCTTACGGTATCACGAGCGCTCTTCAGCAGATGTGCATTCAGCTTGGAAAGATCTGCGTCCAGACGATAGTAAATGTTCAGGGAGTCGCATTTATCGCGGCGTTTACGGCAATAAACAGAGTAGATGATTTCGCGATGACGCCGCAGGGAAACATTGCCCATGCCGCGACTACATTTATGGCTCAGAACAGGGGAGCAGGAAACATTGAAAGAATGAAGAAAGGATTCCTTGATTCCATAATCCTTCAGGTCGTTTATACCGCTTTTGTCGCAGTTATCGTGTTTGTATTTCCTCATTCAATAATGAGGATTTTTGTAAATGACGGGTCTACAGAAGTAATAAATCTCGGAGTTTCTTATCTTCATCTGATTGCCTTTATGTACTTTATGCCGGCGGCTACAAACGTTGTACAGGGATTTTTCAGAGGACTTGGCGATCTTAAAGTTACGCTTATAAGCACGGCTTTGAATTTTACAGTTCGTTTTCTGTCAGCGTGGCTTCTTATACATGTGATAGGAGGCGGATTCGACTGTCTCGCATGGTCAAATATGTTAGGATGGATAGGCATGTATGTGTTTGAAATTCCTATGATGATCATTCGCTGGAGAAGAATGAACAGAGGGGATATATATTGATATTCGTTAGAATTTACCGTGTGATTTCAGGAGTAAATCACACGGTAAAATTATGGCTGATTCTCTAAAAAATCATAGATTTTTCACAAAATAATTAGCACTCACTATTGACGAGTGCTAACAAAAGTGGTATATTATGAACAGTGAGAACGATAGTTACTCTATTTAAGGAGGTAGACATATGAACATCAGCAAATTTACTCAGAAATCACTGCAGGCTGTTCAGGAGCTTGAGAACTGTGCTTACCAGTACGGTCATCAGGAGATAGAACAGGAGCATCTCCTTCATATACTTCTCAATCAGGACGACAGCCTGATTGCTAAAATGATAGAAAAAATGGAGATTGACCTGAACTACTTCAAGAACAGCGTTGAGCAGCTGTTAAATAAAAAACCAAAAGTTTCAGGCGGCAAACCATACATTGGACAGTATCTGAACAGGACTCTTGTAGAAGCGGAAAACGAAGCTAAAGCCATGGGCGACGAATATGTTTCGGTAGAACATCTATTCCTGCACATGATCTCGCATCCTTCGAGGGATATGAAGCAGCTCTTCAAAGAATTCGGCATCACAAGAGAGAGATTCCTTAAAGCGCTCAGTACGGTGCGTGGAAATCAGAGGGTTACTACAGATAATCCTGAGAGTACATATGATACGCTGAATAAATACGGCGTTGATCTTGTTGAAAAAGCAAGAGAGCAGAAGATGGATCCCGTTATCGGACGAGACAGCGAGATAAGAAACGTAGTCAGAATACTTTCACGTAAGACTAAAAACAACCCTGTGCTCATCGGTGAGCCTGGCGTTGGTAAGACGGCGGTTGTCGAGGGACTCGCTCAGCGAATAGTAAGGGGCGACGTGCCTGAGACATTGCGAGACAAAACGATCTTTTCACTTGATATGGGCGCTCTTGTGGCGGGAGCTAAATACAGGGGCGAATTTGAGGAAAGACTTAAAGCCGTGCTTGAAGAAGTTAAAAAGAGCGACGGAAGGATAATCCTCTTTATCGATGAGCTTCATCTGATCGTCGGAGCCGGAAAAACGGAAGGCGCTATGGACGCCGGAAATATGCTCAAGCCTATGCTTGCCAGGGGCGAACTTCACTGCATCGGCGCGACAACTCTTGATGAATACCGTCAGTATATCGAGAAAGACGCCGCTCTTGAAAGACGTTTCCAGCCTGTTCATGTAGATGAACCGACTGTTGAGGATACAATATCTATCCTTCGTGGTATCAAAGAAAGATACGAAGTATATCACGGCGTGAAGATCACAGACGGCGCTCTTGTGGCGGCGGCTACATTATCCGACAGATATATTTCAGACAGATTTTTGCCTGATAAGGCAATCGACCTCGTGGATGAGGCGTGCGCGCTTATAAAGACAGAACTTGACTCAATGCCTGCGGAACTTGATGAACTTAACAGAAAAGTACTTCAGCTGACAATTGAAGAAGCGGCTCTTAAGAAAGA
>CASEDW010000010.1 GCA_949286775.1 uncultured Eubacteriales bacterium
GCTACAGCTTTTGCGTTAGCGCATTCTTCATCCCAGTTGAAATCAGGATGGGCGTTAAGCCATGCTTCCTGATCCGCCGTAAGTTCTACTCTGTCCCTGTAGCAGTAGTCTGTTCTGTATCCGAGTATTCCGTTGTATCCTGTAAGGGCTATTGTGCCTTTTGCCCCTTTATATGAGAAATCAGGATGCTCCACCAGGAATTTATCGAGAATAGGTACATAGTCATAATCTCCGACCTGTGTCACGCCGTTTGCGTCAATATATTCGCATGTAGGCTTTCCGTCTTCTCCTATTATCATCTTTGACGCGCATCCACGGCCATCGTAACTGTGATAGTAGGAAAGATCGTCAAACGATATTACAAAAGGAGTTTTTCCCTGGGGCAGATAGATGTTTTTAGCCGACATATGGGTATAACCGTTTTCGTCTACCGTCTCTTCTACCATATCGTAAAGGCTTACGATGACATAGCCTCTTTCATACATCTGGTTAATGATCGAGTTGAACTCGTCTACAGTTACCATCCACTGACAGAATCCGGCTGTGCCTGAATCCCATCCCGAATCTCCCGTTAATGAAAATCCTCTTGCCGGATCCACAACGAGGGAATGGAAGAATACATGAGTTATATCATAAGGAGTCCACTCTACCAGGTTGCTTTTCTGTGTCTCGATATCCGCTAAAAGCGAAACGATATCCGCGTTTTCCTCGTATCCGGCGACAGAATGAAGCAGTTCTACCGCTCCGTCATAGTCATACTGAGTCGCCATCGCAGTAGCCTGGGCTATAATAGTCTCTGTACTGTCTCCCGCCGAACTCGTTTCTGATGTTTGAGACGTCTGCGACTGTATATCGCCTCCTGTTGAATCGTCCGGATTGTCCGTCTGAGTCTGGCTTACAGATGTTGTCGAATTTTCAGCTGTCTGTTCACCGTCGTTATTTCCCATGCCGACAACAAATTTGATAGCGAATATAAGCGCTACGATAAGCGCGGCCAGAATCACGCATTTTACTATGAGAGCATTTCGTCTCTGGCGTCTTCGCCTTTCTCTCTTACTTAAATGAGTTGACATGTTTTTTCACCTTTCTTTATTTTCTTTGTTCATGTACTTTGTACATAAGTATCGCGGACGCGACAGCCGCATTCAGCGATTCCAGATGTCCCTCCATCGGAATCTTGATCAGCGTATCGCATTTGTCTGAAAGCGCGTCGCTTAATCCTTTTCCTTCATTGCCGATAAAAAACGCCGTTCCTTCTCTATAGGAAGGCTCTTCGTAACTGCATACTCCCTTTAAATGCGCTCCGTAAGTGTGGATTTGATTTTCCTTAAACCATCCGACTAAATCGTCAGTGTCGTCTTCGCATACAAACGGAACTCTGAATATAGATCCCATGGTGGAACGTATAGTCTTTGGGGCGAACAGGTCGACGCAGCCTTTTGTAAGCATTATACCCGTCACTCCGGCGCCTTCGGCAGTTCTGATTATTGTACCAACATTTCCCGGATCCTGCAAATCTTCCAGCAGAAGTATAAAAGGAGATGTATGGCCGTCCCCCAGCAGTTCTTCTCTTTTATATACAGGCTGCTTTAAAATGCCTAAAATGCCCTGGGGCGTCTTCGTATCGCAGATTTTTTCAAAAAGAGAATCAGCGATCACCTCATATCTGAAGTCTTTTATCATCTCTGGATTGTTTTTTTCAAAAGACTCGGAAACAAATATTTTGTGAATCAGTTCTTTCGGAGCTTCCGAAATGATCTTTACGCCCTCCGCGGTAAAAAGCCCTGTTTTTACGCGCTCCCTGTGTTTCTGATTCAGCGCCTGTATCTCTTTTATCTGTTGATTTTGAGCGCTCGTTATCATTGTCTTCTCCGCAATTACTTCGTATAGCTCGATGATAAAAATCTCGAAATCTCGTACTGATTAATAGGAAACTCTTTTTTCATCGCGAGACCTTCATCAATGTCACAGTCATCAAACTGGCCTTCCTTAAATATAACGATGCGGTTTGACTTTCCGTCGCGCAGCAGATCGACAGCGTTTGAACCCATTATCGAGCCGTACATCCTGTCACGGCATGTAGGACTTCCGCCTCGCTGCATGTAACCTAATATGGTAGCGCGCGTCTCTATGCCTGTTGCCGCCTCGATCCTCTTTGCCATAGAAGTCGAGTGTCCTATACCTTCGGCATTGATGATAATGTGATGCGTTTTGCCTCGTTTTCTGTTTTCAATGATATGATCGATGAGTTTTTCTTCATCGTAATCATAGATTTCAGGAAGCAGGATATCCTCGGCTCCGCTTCCGAAACCGCTCCAAAGGGCGATATAACCTGCGTGTCTTCCCATAACTTCAATGATACTTACACGCTCATGGGAAGCGGAAGTATCTCGAACCTTGTCGATAGCTTCGAGAGCCGTATTTACTGCCGTATCAAATCCCAGCGTATATTCGGTGCAAGATATGTCAAGATCGATCGTACCCGGAATACCTACGACGTTTATTCCGTGATGCGCAAGTTCACGCGCGCCTTTAAAGGATCCGTCGCCTCCTATTACCACGAGTCCTTCTATGCCGTGTTTTTTGCATGTCTCAGCCGCTCTTAAAACGCCTTTTTCTGTGAGCATTTCAGGGCATCTGGCCGTATGAAGCACAGTACCTCCGCGCTGTATTATGTCAGACACATCCTTTGCCTGCATGTCGAATATTTTATCATATATAAGACCATCATAACCTTCGCTGATACCTTTTACGTTTATTCCCTGTCCGAGAGCTCTACGCACTACGCCTCTTATCGCAGCGTTCATTCCCGGAGCGTCTCCTCCGCTTGTGAGAACGCCTATTGTCTTTACTGCACTTTCCATTTTGTCACCTCGCAATAAAAATAAACTTGTAGTGATTGTATACCAAAATTTACGGTTTGTGAATATTTACTTGATGCCTTTATCAATGATTTTTACGTTGTTTTCAGTAAATCTGTCATAGAGCAGGGCAAGAGTTTTGTCTGAAATGCTGATTGAAAGAGACTTTGGAAGTCTTTTCATCGCCTTTTCTTTTTTCAAATATATAACTACTTTTCTGTTTCCCGGATTCAGACGGATAAGTTCCTCAACGCTTTTTGCGTTACTGCTAAAGCTGTCCTTGTCGTCAAACTGAATCCACAATTCTTTTTCTATATCGTCAAAAAGATATGCCTTTTCCAGTATGAGCTTTGCCGGTTTTTCTTCTTCAACTGAAACGCGTCCTGAAATAAATATCTTATTTTCCTCCGTAAGTATCGGAAGATTTTTTTCATAATCCCGCGGAAAAACGATTACCTCCACAGTTCCGAAGAGATCTTCTATCGTAAGAAAAGCCATCGCCTGATTGTTTTTCGTATATTTGACTGTCTTCTCATTTAATATTCCGCCTATGACGACGCGGGAGCCGTCGGCGACTTTCGGGAAACCTGTTTCATCATCAGGCTCAAAATCAGCCGTTGTCGCCGTCGTGTTCTTTTTCCAGACTTCTATATGATCTTCCAGAGGATGACCGCTTATGTAAATTCCGAGTACCTCTTTTTCAAAAGAAAGTTTTTCCTCTTTAGAGTACTCTTTTACATTTGGAAGCGTTATCTCGAAGCTCGCCCGGTCTTCATCCGACATGAAATCAAACAGCGAAAGCTGTCCTGACACTGAACTTTTTCTGTTCTGCTGCACCTGATCAAGAACCTGGGAGTATATGATCAGCAGCTGACGCCTGTTAGCGCCCAGATTGTCAAATGAGCCTGATTTTATAAAATTCTCAATGGTACGTTTATTTACTTCTTTTGTGCTCAGGCGTTCGCAGAAATCGCGCAGCGATTTATACGGCCCGTTTTTCTCCCGTTCCGCCGTTATCGCTGCCATAACAGGTTTTCCGATGCCTTTTACAGCCGTAAGTCCGTATCTTATCTTTCCGTCTTCAACTGAAAAAACGCCCTCGCTTTTATTTATATCAGGCGGAAGTATATCTATTTTCATCTGCCTGCAGGTATATATATACGCCGCCACTTTTCCCGGATTATCTATTACCGAAGTCATCAGCGCCGCCATAAACTCAACGGGATAATAATGTTTCAGCCATGCCGTCTGATAAGAAACGAGCGCATAGGCTGCGGCATGAGATTTATTAAAGGCGTATTTCGCAAAATCTATCATGCTGTCGTAAATCCTGTTGGCTGTTTTTTCATCGATACCGTTAGCGATACATCCCGGTATATTTTCCTCTTTATTTCCGTAGACGAAATTTTTCCGCTCCTCTTCCATGACGGAGGCTTTTTTCTTTGACATGGCGCGGCGCAGCAGATCGCTTCTTCCAAGGGTATATCCTGCCAGATCGCGCACTATCTGCATAACCTGCTCCTGATATACTATACAGCCGTATGTGGATTTTAATATATGTTCCAGCTGCGGACACTCATAAACTATGTCCTCAGGATGTTTCTTTCCTTTTATATAGTTAGGAATAAAATCCATAGGCCCGGGTCTGTAAAGCGCGATTCCGGCTATGATTTCCTCTATGCTTTCCGGCTTGAGCTCTTTCATGAAATTCTTCATTCCGGCAGACTCGAGCTGGAAAATACCGTCGCATTTTCCCGAACCTATCAGCGCGTATACGCCGGGATCGTTGTAGTCTATCTTCATCATATCAAGATGTTTTCCCGACGTCTTTTCCGCCAGCAGCGCCGCGTTCTGAATCACCGTCAGAGTCCTGAGCCCCAGAAAGTCCATTTTAAGAAGTCCGAGTTCCTCAAGGGTCGTCATCGTAAACTGTGTTACGATCGTTCCGTCGGCCGCCCTTGCGAGAGGCACATATTCCTCGACAGGAAGCTGCGATATTACTACTCCTGCCGCGTGCATCGACGTATGTCTCGGAAGCCCTTCAAGCCTTCTTGACATTTCGATCAGTTTCGCGACCTGGGGATCCTCCTGAGTCAGACTTCTAAGCTTCGGGTTCATCTTGAGAGCTTTATCTATAGTAATATTTAACTCATTCGGAATCATCTTCGCGATCACATCGACAGCGCCGTAAGGAATATCCATGACGCGGCCTACGTCTCTTATGACTCCGCGCGCGGCAAGAGTTCCGAATGTAACTATCTGAACCACGCAGTCTTTGCCGTATTTTTCAACGACATAATCGATTACTTCCGAACGTCTTTCATAGCAGAAGTCAACGTCTATATCCGGCATCGATACACGTTCAGGATTTAAGAAACGCTCAAAGAGCAGCTGATATTTTATCGGATCAAGCTGCGTGATATCGAGAGTATAGCTGACAAGAGAGCCTGCCGCGCTTCCTCGTCCCGGACCTACCATGATCGAATGCTCCCTTGAATACCTTATGAAATCCCATACGATCAGAAAATAGTCCACGTATCCCATAGTTTTAATCGTATTCAGCTCATATTCAAGGCGTTCTTTCAGTTCTTTTGTTACATGATCATATTTGCGTTCAAGTCCCGCGTAACAGAGTTTCTTAAGATATTCCCATGAAGTCATATTATCGGGAACGTCGAATTTCGGAAGCTTCGTAACGCCGAATTCTATTTCCACATGGCAGCGATTCGCTATTTTTTCCGTATTTTCAAGGGCTTCGGGAGCATACGGAAACAGCGCCGCCATTTCTTCTTCAGATTTTAAATAATACTGTCCTCCCTCATAGCGCATCCTGTTTTCATCCGAAAGCTTTTTGCCGGTCTGTATGCACAAAAGGATATCGTGGGATTCCACATCAGTATCATATGTATAGTGAACGTCGTTCGTGCAGACGAGAGGTATGCCGGTTTCTTTGCTCATTCTGATGAGCTGCGAATTGACTTTTTTCTGCTCAGGTATTCCCGTATCCTGGATTTCAAGGAAATAATTGTCTTCTCCAAAGATATCCCTGTACATAAGCGCCGTTTCTTTCGCCTCATCGTACATGCCGCGCAGAAGATTTCGCGGAACTTCCCCGGCAAGGCAGGCGGAAAGAGCGATAATGCCGCTGTGATACTTTTTCAGCAGCTCAATATCCACCCTCGGTCTGTAATAATACCCTTCAGTGAATCCCTTTGAAACTATACGCGTCAGATTCGCGTATCCCTCATTGTTTTCAGCCAAAAGGATGAGATGATAATATCTGTCGTCTCCCGCGCCCTGTTCGCGGTCAAATCTCGAGCCCGGCGAAACATAGACTTCGCATCCTAAAATAGGATTTATCCCTTCAGCCTTTGCCGCTTTATAAAAATCTATGCAGCCGTACATCACGCCGTGATCCGTTATGGCTCCCGATGTCATGCCCAGCTCTTTCAGCCTGGCAACGTATTCTTTGATCTTATTAGAACCGTCAAGAAGGCTGTATTCGGTATGAACATGCAAATGTGTAAATGCCATCTTGTTCTCCTTACATATCAGGTAAACGCGGCCGGTTATTTAAGAGAAATGCTGCCATCTCCTATAGTGATCTTTTTATTTTTCAAAAGATTTCCAACCGCTCTTTTAAACGCCGCCTTTGAAAGCCCGAACTCATCATTTATAATCTGCGGGTCGGCGTGATCGTCAAACGGAAGTGTTCCGCCAAGTTCCTGAATTCGTTTGTATATTATGTCCGCGTCGCTTTCCATCTGCAAATAAGCTTTTTGCTTCGGGGTGGCGTCAATTCGTCCGTCTTCTCTTATCTGAACGATGCGAACCATTATCTTATCGCCGATCCTGTATTTTCCCTGGGCGTCTTTATTTTGAATAAGTCCGCTGTATCTGTCTTCGACAGCGATAAAAAGGCCGTATTTCGGGTTAATATTGTAAATCCTCGCTCCTACCATATCGCCCATCGTATATGGCGGATTTTGTTTTAAATAAGGATATATTCTCATCGTGGCGCAGAGCCTGTCGCTCTTATCGAGATAGAGAGCCACAAGAACCTCGTCGCCCGCCTTTACTTTTACAGTCTGCTCTTTAAAAGGAAGAAACAGATCTTTTTCAAGACCCCAGCTAAGAAAAGCGCCTATCTTTCCTACTGACGCGACTTTTAAAAGCGCGATTTCATTCAGCTGAAATGCCGGCGTATTCGTTGTCGAAATTAATCTGTCGCTTGAATCTTTATATAAAAATACTTTTATCTTTGAACCTTTAACCGTTCCTTCCGGAACCTGTTTTTTCGGAAGAAGCACGCGTTCTTCTGAATTTATATCTTCCACAAGATACACTCCGAAATCTACGAGTTTCACAACAGTAAGTTCCTGTATTCTACCTATTTGTAACATATTGATCTCCTGACTGGTTATTATCTGTTGTCCATTCCGATATAAAGAACAGACTGCCATCCGCGTCATATAATTTAATCTGAATTCCTTTGTCCGTTTTGGAACGGGCCGGATAAAAAACGTCTCCAAGATGCGCCTGCTTTTTATATTCGCACCTGAAGCAGTTAAAAGAAAAATCCTCCGGCAGAAATGCCATGGCGGTTTTTATATACTGGGAGTTATTTACATGTTTGTTTGTATCTATCATATGAGGCTGAACCGCGACCGCTTCCAGTTTTTCCTCTTCTTTTGCGGGGCGTATCTTTCTTGGCAGCTTCAGATTGATGTGAAAATCAGGCTCAAGAGTATATCCATCCACAAAAAACTGATCGATTTCCACAGGCGTCATTTTCGCGAAGTCCATCAGGACATACTGCGTATCCGCTACAGCGATATATTCGCCGTTATCATCTGAGAGCGAATAATGGCGATACCCAAGACAGTGATTAAAATTGTACGCCCATGTAGACGAAGTCACCCTGTCTCCAAGTTTCGCTGTTTTAAAAAGTCTGACCTGCCACGATCCGAGTATCCACGTCAGATTTTTTTCATAGAGAAGATCAAGAGGCAATCCGTTATCCTCCCCGTGAAATGTAGACGTATCCTGGAAATAATCCAAAAGCGCCGGAAATGTCAGGTCGCCTTTCTTGTCAGTTTCACTGTATCTTATGCGGCTGTTAAAAGAGTATATCATTATTATTCTCCGATTTATTTAAATTCTTGTCGTTTTGCAGCGCCACAATTTCCAATCTGAGTATTTTTCAGCGATAATGGCTGCTTTTTCGGTGTTTACACTTATCTCATTATAAAGTCAAGCAGTGCTCTTATCAATAAAAAAAACACGGCATTTGGGTTTATTTGCCGAAGACGCTGCGCTTCAAACAAAGTTCCCATAGCCGTGTCTGTGATTTAATTTTCCGTTTTAAGCCTGTGTTATTACTTTTTTGTTCACTGTTTTGCTTACAACACGTTACCTTCAGACCGATCTCATGCCAAATATCATCTGCACCGAAGACGACGCAGAAACGATTCTGATCATGGTTGCCGCCGGAACAGGCATCGGAATACTTCCGGATTACGACATACACCATCCTCAGGTAAACTTAAATCTTATCTATATTCCGCTTGAAACATACGGCTATAATGAGACGCTGCAGGTGATTTACTCCAGAACAAACAACAATCCGTTGATTCCGCTGTTTATGGAAGAAGTGTGATAATTAACAGAAAGAATTTTACGAAAAAAAATGCCGCTGCGTTTGCAGCGGCTTTACAGGGCTACAAGGATTCGAACCTTGAAATGACGGAGTCAGAGTCCGTTGCCTTACCGTTTGGCGATAGCCCTTCATTAGCGAACAATGGCATTATATTACAGCATTTCTAAAAATGCAAGCACTTTTTTAATTTTTTTCGACCATCTGCCGCCGAATCCATTCCATCAGGATATCCGCCACATATTTCTGCTGTTCTTTTGTAAGCTCTTTTCCGCTTTTTATGCCATGCCATTTTTCAAGGCATCCCCTGCAGCAGCACGCACAGGCATGCTGCGCTTTAAATACGGGATGTCCTTTCATCGGCGTCTGTTTGCCGTCATTGTAGATAAACGCCGGCGCAAGCCTTTTGCTTATAAAGTCTTCCGCGTGACTTCTTATGGTATCCATACCTTTTTGACGGACATATTCTTTGTCTTTTTCATTTAAATGAAAACTGCTTCTGAATCTTGAACGCGCTATGCGTTCAAATATATCTATGTCAGTCCAACTCATCAGATTTTCGCATCCTTTACTGCCTGTTTATCCTCAATTATGACTCTTTTTTCACTTTTACCGGCGCTGGTCCTGGAGCCGGTCTGTGTTTTGCCGTAAACTCGGAAACATCTACGCGCATTACACTTACAATAGTTACAAGTCTTTCGTTAAATTCAAAATCTTTTCCTGTCTGCGTCTTCATCAGAACTGTCATTCCCTTGATCTTTTCGGCAGGATCTTCGACTATCTCCACTTTGCCGCGTCCGATAATGGAATAATAAGACGTTCCGTACTGACAGGCTACTTTTCCTTCAAACGGTTCTACATCGCATTCAAGCTCAAAACAGCATGTAGGATTTTTTCTGATAACATCAAGCTTATACCCTTCCGGCGCTCCGTGAAGGTATATCGTAAGTTTCCCGTCTTCCATAGTATATCCATAGTTCATCGGTACGATATACGGCATACCGTCGTCTACAAGTCCGAGATGAATCACCTTGCTTTTATCAAGGATCTCAACGATCTTCGCCATATCCGTAACTTCTAATTCTCTTCTTGTCACTTTTTCCCCTTTCTGACGCCTTCACCGCGTCAATAACGGATTTATACATGATAAAGTCTTGACTGCTCATATACAGGTTCGCATGTGAGCTGGATGCCAAGTTTTCTTATCGTATCCACATCCACCGATGATAATATAACGGTACAGTGAGCCTGGCAGTCGCGCAGTTTCGGAATCTGCTGAAGCGCTTTGTCCGCAAGCGGATCTGTAGCGGCGCAGATAGAAAGAGCCAGCAGCACTTCGTCTGTATGAAGTCTCGGATTTTTGCTTCCGAATGTTCCTGTTTTAAGTTTCTGGATCGGTTCAAGAATCTCTCTTTTTATAAGAAGCGTTTCATCAGGAATATCTCCGAGAGCTTTTAACGCGTTTAGCAGCATCGCAGCGCACGCTCCGAGCATATCAGACGTTCTTCCCGTTATTATTCTTCCGTCTTCAAGTTCTATTGCCGCTGCCGGTTCTCCTGTCACATCGGCTTTTACAAGAGCAGGAGATACAACGGCTCTGTCCATTTTCTTAGCTCCGACATTATTCATGAGGAGCTCAAGTTTATAGACAAGGTTTTCATCGACGTCGCCTTTTCTCTGGTCGCAGAGCGCAGTGTAATATCTGCGGATTATCTCCTGTTTTGAAGCTTCACGCGTCACTTCGTCATCTATGATACAGTTTCCAGCCATATTGACGCCCATGTCGGTAGGAGATTTATAAGGACATTCGCCCATAATTCGTTCCATCATCGCTGAAAGAACAGGGAAAATCTCTATGTCTCTGTTATAGTTTACCGTTGTCTCGCCGTATGCTTCAAGATGGAACGGATCGATCATGTTTACGTCATTAAGATCGGCAGTAGCCGCTTCATACGCTATATTTACAGGATGCTTAAGCGGAAGATTCCAGATAGGGAATGTCTCAAATTTAGCGTATCCTGCTTTGATACCTCTTTTATGCTCATGATAGAGCTGAGAAAGGCATGTCGCCATTTTGCCTGAACCCGGTCCCGGAGCAGTGATAACTACGAGTTCTCTCTTTGTTTCTATATAATCGTTTTTACCGTATCCGTTTTCGCTTACGATATTCGCAAGATTTGAAGGATATCCTTCTATCGGATAATGTCTGTATACTTTTACTCCGAGTTTTTCAAGTTTCTCCTGAAACGCGATAGCCGCCGGCTGTCCGTTGAATTTTGTCATTACGACGCTTCCAACATAAAGTCCGATGCCTCTGAACTCGTCTATAAGTCTTAAAACGTCCGAATCGTATGTGATGCCGAGATCGCCTCTGACTTTATTCTGCTCTATCGCCTCTGAAGCGATGACCATTACGATCTCTACTTTTTCTTTTATCTGAAGAAGCATTCTGAGTTTACTGTCAGGCTGAAATCCCGGCAGTACTCTTGAAGCGTGATAATCGTCAAACAGTTTTCCGCCGAATTCCAGATAGAGTTTTCCGCCGAATTTCTGTATTCTCTCCTTTATCTTTTCTGACTGCATCTGCAAATATTTCTCATTGTCAAATCCTATTTTCTTCACCTTTAAGTCCCCCATTTACTAATCAAGCTCTTTTAAATGTTTCAAATGTCCGCTTATTACTTTTTCGTATCCGATTTCTGTAGGCCTGTAAAATACTTCATTTTCAATTTCCGACGGAAGATACTGCTGTTTTACATAATGCTCATGGAAATCATGGGCGTATTTATACTCGGTTCCCCTTCC
>CASEDW010000011.1 GCA_949286775.1 uncultured Eubacteriales bacterium
GTTCATAAAGTTCTTGCTGAGCGCGGAGACGAAATTCCGGAACTTATGAAAGCAATAGAAGGAATTACAGAAACTGTACCTGAGAAATAAGACAACATAAGGAGACAGAAGCATGAGAGAAACAGTTATTGATATCCAGAACAGAAGAAGCGTGAAGGTTTTTAAGCAGGAGCAGATAAGCGATGCAGAATTAATGGAAGTTTTGAAGGCGGGAATGAACGCTCCTTCCGGCGGGAATAATCAGACTGCTGTTATGATCGTGGTTCAAAACAAAGAACTCAGAGACGAGCTTTCCGCGTTAAACGGAAAGATCGCCGGAGCTCCGGAAGGCTTTGACGTGTTTTACGGAGCTCCTACAGTTATCATTGTAGCGGCTAAAAAGGGAAAAGGCGATCCTGTGCAGGACGGATGTCTTGTCATGGGAAACCTTTTAAACGCCGCGTACGCAATGGGACTTGGATCGCGATGGATAAACAGGGTAAAAGAAATGTTTGAAACAGATATGGGTCCAAAGCTGATCAAAATGGCAGGATATGAGGGTGAATACATTGGAATAGGAGCATGTATTTTAGGTTATCCTGCAGACGGTTTTCCGGCTCCGATAGAGAAGAAAGAAGACTATTACAAGATCATCAGATGAGCCGTATTTAGGAGGGATAAAAAGTTATGAAAATAGGATTTAGTTCTGACCTGGTAAATCTCAATTACCATGCACCAAACAGAAACAGATATGAAAGCGTATATTATTGGGAAGAGCTTTACACATTAATAAGCGCGGCAGGATTCAAGTATCTTGAAATGGGATATAACCCCAAATGGGATTTCGGAAGATCGGGAATTCCTCTTGTTAACCGTTCTATCGAATTAGTATACGGCGGATTTGAGAACTATCTCAAGCTGCTGCATGAATCAGGTATAGAGGGTATTACAAGCGTTTCTTTTGATCCTAATATGTTCTGCGGCGGAAATACGGATATGTATTTCGGAGCAGTAGGATTTTTAGCGCCACAGGCGATCGCTTACGCAAAATCATCAGGAGCCGAAGTATTTACTATGACAGCTACTCCTTCTTATTACAGTGTTAAGAAATGCTGTCCTGAAGGAGAATCATTCGAAAAATTTGAGGAAGAATTCCTCGATAAGACAGCGTCTCTGATCGAAGAGCTTGCTAAAAAAGCTGAGGAAGCAGGCGTAAAGATGTGCATCAGAAACGACTACTGGACGCTGCTTCGCGGAAATAAAATAGTTGATTTTGTTAAAAATCTCAATGCAAAAGTTTATATTGACGCTGATACGGCGAATTTGAAAGCTGCGGGAGTATGTCCTGAAGCGTTTATCAAAGACAATTTGGAAAATATAGGTCTTGTACATTTCAGTGATACTGATTTTGTTGATGATCAGGAGGCTTATCTTCAGCCACTGCCTGAATTCCCTGCAAAAAGATCGACAAAAGTATTTAAAGACATGGGAAGAGGAACAGTTGATTTTGTTAAGATTTATGAAATTCTGAAAGACGGCGGATACGACGGAAATATTATCTGCAACGCAAGAAATTCATACGATCAGTGCAGATCTCTTCTTCGAGCAAGAAGATATCTTCAGACAAAACTGGGTCAGTGATAGGAGGTAAGGCTATGTCAAATATAAGGCTTGCGCATCTGGCGCATTTTAAAACAATTCCATATAAACAGATCAACAATTTCAGAGACTTCTATTATGAAGAGAAAACAAACGATACATATTTCCTTGACTGGGATCATATTCTGAAATATCACAAAGCCACAGGATACGACGGAATAGAGCTTCTCCCATGGGATCTCAATGAAATTCTCGGATTATTCGGAACTCCTGAAGCATATGTTGATTTCTGTCAGGAACGAGGAATCGTTGTCAGCGGAATGTTCCATGGATGCGATGATTCTCATATCGCTGAGAAGCACGATGAAATATTTGAAGCAGGAAAACAGGCTGTCGACACACTTAAGAAACTCGGCGGAAAACATCTTAACACATGTCCTGCGAGCAATTATTCAGAAATCGGACCTTTATCAGAAGAGGGACTTAAGAACGTTGCGAAAGTAATCACAGATATCGGACGCTATGCTGTTGACAACGGCATTCAGGTATGTCTTCACAATGAATTCTTCTGCGCGGTAAACAAATATAATCACAGACAGTTCCTGGAGATGACAGATCCGAGATATGTTTTCTACTGCCTCGATACGGCACAGATAAAACTTATGGGCGACGATGTGCTTAATTTCTATGACACATACGCGGATAGAATTACTACTTTCCATTTGAAAGACACTGCGAGCATGGGCGAAAGCGACGCCGTTCGTTTCGGACAGGATCCGCAGCATTATAAAGATGTTGAGATAACAAGAGACGGCCACAGATGGTTCTGGGAGCCGGGCGAGGGCGTCGTAGATATGGAAGGACTCTGGAAACTGTTAAAGAAACATCATTTCCAGGGCTGGGTTTCTATCGAAGACGACCAGACTCCTGATCTTCTTGCGGCTATGGCGCTCGCAAGCTATGAGGTAAACGAAGTTCTCGGAAAGATCTATAGATAAAAGGAGATGATATTATGGGCAGATTAGTTACATTGACAACAGGCCAGTGGGCTGACATGGACTTTGAAGAACTTTGTCAGAAAACCAGTTCATGGGGCTATGACGGACTTGAACTTGCCTGCTGGGGAAAACATTTAGACGCGAAAAGAGTTGTAGAGGATGATGAATACTGCAATTATATCAAATCGACACTCGAAAAATACAATTTAAAATGCCAGGCGCTTGAGGCGCATATCATCGGACAGTGCGTAGGCGATTACAATGACCCGAGACTTAACAATTTTGCGCCAGCGGAACTTGCCGACAAACCTGACGAGATCAGAGCATGGGCTATTGAAACTATGAAATACTGTGCGAAAGCAGCAAAAAAACTCGGATGCTACGTTGTTACAGGATTTACCGGATCACCGATTTGGAAATACCTTTATTCATTCCCTCAGACGACAGAGGAGATGATCGAGAAAGGATTTCAGGAAGTATATGATCTCTGGTGTCCTATCCTTGATGTATTTAAGGAAAACGGAATCAAATTCGCGCATGAGGTTCATCCCGGCGAAATAGCTTTCGACTACTACTCGACAAAAAGACTTCTTGAAAAATTTAAAGACAGACCGGAATTTGGACTGAACTTTGACCCAAGCCATCTTATCTGGCAGGGAGTTGATTACAATATCTTCCTCGAAGACTTTATCGACAGAGTTTATCACGTTCATATGAAAGACGCTGCTATAACATTGAATGGAAGGAGCGGACTTCTCTGCTCGCATATCGATTTCGGCGATCTCAGAAGAGGCTGGAACTTCCGTTCTCTCGGACATGGCGATGTAAAATTCGAACTTATCATCCGTATCCTGAACCAGTACGGCTATGAAGGACCGCTTTCAGTAGAGTGGGAAGACAGCGGTATGGAAAGAGAAGCAGGAGCAAAAGAAGCCTGCGAGTTTGTAAAGAAAATTGATTTTAAGGCATCTGACATAAAATTTGACGATGCTATCGCGAACTGAAAAGGAGAACGTGAAGTGAACAGAAGAATCAGATATGGAATGGTAGGCGGAGGCCCGGGCGCTTTCATCGGAGCGGTTCACAGAATGGCTATAAATCTCGATGAAAGAGCAGATCTTGTGGCGGGATGCTTCAGTTCAAATGAAGATAAAAACCTTCAGTGCGGCCACAAGTATCAGGTTCCTGAAGACAGGATTTATTCAAATTACAAGATCATGGCGCAGGAAGAAGCCAAAAGAGATGACAAGATTGATTTTGTCGCAATCGTGACGCCAAACAATACTCATTACGAGATATGTAAGGCTTTCATTGAAAACGGAATAAACATATTCTGTGAAAAACCTCTTTGCTTTACAGTAGAGCAGGCTCTGGAACTGGAAGCTTTGGCAAAAGAAAAAGATCTGTTATTCGGAGTGGGATACACTTATCCGGGATATCCGATGGTTAAATTCGCCAAAGAGCTTATCGAGAAAGGCGAAATAGGCGATGTTATCAATGTAAACGCCGAATATCTTCAGGATTGGCTGATAGACGAGATCAGCGACGGCAGCAATGATACAGTAAAACTTTCAGGATGGCGTACAAATCCGGCAATTTCCGGCGGATCAAACTGCGTTGGCGACATTGGAACACATATCGAAAATACAGTTTCATATATGACAGGACTTAAGGTAAAGAGGATCAGATCGATCTTCGACAGGTTTGGAATGGAACTTGAAGTTAATGCCAACATGCTTGTTGAGTTTGACAATGGATGTCATGGAGTATTCAGTTGTTCCCAGGTATGCGCAGGACATTACAACGGCCTTGTGGTCAGAATATTCGGAAATAAAGGAGCGATTGAGTGGGTTCAGGAAGAACCGAATACACTGAAAGTTACTCCAAAAGGCGAACCGATAAAAATATATAACAGAGCTACAGGCTGCATCACGGGAAGAGCTGTAGAATTAAATCATATACCGTCAGGTCATCCGGAAGGACTTGTATTTGCAATGACGAATAATTATACATCATTTATTGACGCTGTTATTGCAAAAGCAGACGGAAACAAAGATTACGTAACCGATTATTCTACGATCGAAGCAGGAGTAAGCGGAGTTAAGTTTATTCATGCGGCGATCGAGAGCGATGCAAAAGATTCTGCATGGGTGGAATTGCCCTGAACAACAGAGCAATTTATATATAACCAAAAATTAAATTATCATATAGGAGAGAAAAAGTTATGGAATATTCAAAAATCAGCCCAATTGAAAAGAAATTCAGCCGTTTTATCGTTGGTACAGGGAACGTTGTGGACGACGACACAATTAACGAGAGCTTTGACAGACTTGACGCGGCTCTTGACAGAGGAATCAATGTAATCGATACAGCGATGGGATACGGACGCGGCACATCAGAAACAGCTCTTGGAAAATATTTCGAGTCAAGAAAGAACAGAGACGACCTCGTTGTCATCAGCAAATGCTGCCATCCGGCTCCTCCTTTTACATGTCATCGTGTAAACGAAGCAGCAATCAGAGAAGATTTCGAAAATGCTCTCAGAAAAATGAAAACAGACTATATCGACATTTATCTTCTTCACAGAGATGATCCGACAATACCTGTTTCTGAGATCATCGATACACTTTATGAGTATTACAAAAAAGGTCAGATGCTTGCGTACGGCGTATCTAACTGGACAATTCCTCGTATCGAAGAAGCTAATGCATATGCAGCTTCAAAAGGTATACCGGGATTTATCGTATCAAGTCCTAACTACAGCCTTATGCAGCAGTATGCTGAGCCATGGCCAATGAACTGTGTTACAATTGCAGGACCTGAGAATAAAGAAAACCGTAAATGGTATGTAGAACATAAGATGCCTGTACTTGCTTATTCTTCAATGGCAATGGGAATGGCTTCAGGCCGTGTTACAAGAGAAGATCATTCAATCTTAAGCCCTAACGGAGCAAAAGCTTACCTTGGAGAAGAAAACTTCAAACGTCTTGACAGAGCTCAGGAACTCGCTAAAGAAAAAGGATGCTCTGTTGCACAGATTTCAATGGCATTTGTTCTTGATGGAGAAATGGATGTATATCCTATTATTGGAGCTGCTAACGGAGCAGAGATGGATTCATCAATTGCCGCTCTTGATCTTAAACTCACACCACAGGAAATCGCTTATCTTGACCTTGAGTCAGATGAGAGATAATTGCGGATCCGATCATTAATGGATCTTTTAATATATTCTTTTCTCATTTTTTAGTAATCCTTTGAAAATAGGCCGGTAAACATTGAGTTTTATCGGCCTGTTTCACAATAACCCGGAAAACAGACAGTATTTTAGAAAATAATGCCTATAAAAAGCATATAGTATATTGATTTTGAATTAATTTGATTTGACATGACAGTTATGCGTGATAATATGATACTAAGGTCAAAAGGTCAGGCTTTTCATGCTTGCATGAAAATGACTGACTTTGAGACCTGTAAAACACCGAAAAGTAGCCTTTTTTCAAGGAAAAATGAGCGGATTTGAGGTGTTTTAAGGATTTCGAGAGTGCGCAGCACGGAGAAATCCGTAGTATCATGGTGTCAAAAGAAATAAACCCACATGCAGGAGTGCATAGCAAGATGCAATTCGCAGGTATCATAATTTGGAGGCTTTTTATGGCAAATTCATTTATATTAGGCTCATATGAAAATTGTATGGGGGGGGGGTAGAACGAAAATGAGTACTGCTGAAAGCATGAGCAATATAGAATTCAGGAAGATCAATAAGAAAAGCATTGTTGACGCTCTGTTCAAAGAGGGCAGCCTGACAAAAGCAGAAATAACCAATAAGGTCGGATTGAGTCTTGCTACAGTTAATGTACTGTTAAAAGAGCTGCTTGAAGAAAATATCGTTGAGCAGGGGGAAATACTTAAATCGACAGGCGGAAGAAGACCTACTCTGTACAATATTAATGTTAATTACAGGATTGCAGTAGGTATAGCGATCTCGGAACATCATATACGGCTTTCACATGTTAATTGGAATTGCGGAGTAGTTGATTGCGAAAGCCATCATGTCGTATTTGAAAATACCGACGAATACTGGCAATTATTGAGAAATCTGGTAACAAAATTCATAGAAAAAAATAAACTAAAGGAAGAAGAACTGTACGGCATCGGCGTTTCGGTGTATGGCAGAATTATAAGCTGCGGAAATATTGAAGATATTGAGCCGATGGGAGCCTTTAAAGAGATAGATTTTAAAAAAGTTAAACAGATGTTCCGCTGCAGAGTTATTATTTCGGAAGCAATAAAAGCAGCCGGGTTTTCGCATATCGGAACGATGAAAGAGAAAAATAATTGTGTCTATATTCATACGGCTGAAGATGTGGGCGGCGCGGTTATCACAAACGGAGATTTTGGCGGAATGTCGAATAGAACAGGATCATTTGCCGATATATATGTTTCTCCTGATTATCTGTCTGAAGAAGACATAACTGACAAGTCTATTTTCAAAAGACACGGCACATTTGGAAAAAGCTGTAACCGGACCGCGTTGCTGGGAGACGACTGTCCGTCTTTAAAAGAGTTTTTCAAAATTATTGATGAAGGCGGCAATGAACTCTATGCAAAGCGATGGAATAGATACATAAAGGCATTGGCCTGGATGATACATACGTTAAGAGCGATCTATGATGTGAAAATTGTAATTGGCGGAGAAATTTCTTCCTATATAAATGAAAGAAATGATAAATTATTTGAATTGCTTAAAAACAATGACATATACGGCGAGGATGTGGATTATGTTGAGTTCAGTAAATCAAATGAATTTGACAGCTGCATTGGAACGGGATTTCTTGTTTTATACAAAATGAAAGAGTTTTACAATGAAGAATAACTGAGAAGAAAAGAGGACATCATGAAAATTTATTCAGTTACTGATTCGGAATTTAAAGAGTACGGAAAAATAATAGAGGGATATGACGTCGCAAAACTTCTGGAAACGCTCGAAAAATGTACGCCGATTCCTGACGCGGTAACTTATGTGGCGCAGCAGGAAGAACTCCAAAATCTTTCGATTACAAATGATTTTTCGACGGGAATATACGGCGGAATGCCTATTCAGATGGGCTGGTGCAACGGACATAATACAAAACTGAACTGCCTTGAGTATCACAGAGACAGCGAGATCAACTTGGGAACGGAGGATTTTATACTCCTTCTCGGAAAGCAGACGCAGATAAACGCGGACTGGAAGTTTGATACAAAAGATGTAAAAGCCTTTTACATCCCGAAAGGCGTGCTGGTTGAAGTTTACGCGACGACGCTTCATTATGCTCCATGCAGCGCGAAGAAGGGACAGGGTTTCCGCGTTCTGGTAGTTTTACCAAAGGGAACGAATGAAAAGAAGCCGGACATTGTTGTCAGAAATCATGAAGATACATTGATGACGGCGAGAAATAAATGGCTCCTGGCCCACCCTGAATCAGACGAAGCAAAAGGCGGAGCTGTGATCGGACTTGAAGGAGAAAATACGGATATTGCTGACAGCATGGCGTAAGATTAATAGATTTAAATTTTTTTGGAGGAATCGGCGTCAGCCGATTCCTCCATTTTGTCATACGATCATATTTGCTTCAATATATCCGTCAAGGTTCGCGTCTCCTACGCGGTCTATCGCATGGCAGTCTCCTAAAAGGACAACTTTTGTTCCTTTGGGCGTTGCCGCATTAAGTTTTTCTGCTTCATTTTTCAAAGATTCCAAACCAAGGGCGCATACAACGCCGTCTGCCGGTAATACAGTCGTGCTTCCGTCTTCTTTCTCGATTTTGACTCCTGCATCCGTAACCGCAATACATTTGGTATTTACATATGATTTAATACTCAGTTCATCTATTTTATCCATTACGCATGTAAACGCCATGTTTCTTGCTTCCAGAATCAGACGTTCAGCCATCTCCACGATAGTAACGTCGCAGCCTTCTTCCGCCAGTTCAATAGCTGTTTCAGCGCCTACAAGTCCGCCGCCGAGAACAACAACTTTTTTACCAAGTTCTTTTCCTTTTCCGTAGGCGTCCTGGGCAGGAACGGTTTTTTCGATTCCCGGAACAGGCGGCATTTTAGGCTTTGAACCGATTGCCAAAAAGATTACGTCGGCTCCGAAATTTCTGATAAACTCTTCGTCGGCAGTTGTATTCAGAAGTACTTTTATCGGACGTTCTTTCACCCTGCGTATCATAAGATCACGGAAATTGCGAAGATCGTATTTTTCTTTGTCATTATCGAGGAAATAAAGAATTCCTCCCAAACGATCAGATTTTTCAACAAGCGTTACGTCATGTCCTCTGTCGCAGGCGTATCTGGCGGCGGAAAGTCCGGCGATACCGCCTCCTATGATAAGCACTTTTCTTGATCCCTGAACTTCAGGAAAATCAGGGCGTTCACAGAATCCCATTCCCCAGGTTACAGGATTTACTGTACAAAACGCGTGATACTTATGCACCGAGGCTTTCTTCGCCTCTTTTTCCAGTTCCATTTCTTTTGTGATGTGATATTTTTCCAGATATTCCAGTTCTTTTTTATGTTCGTGCGATCCTGAGTAGCAGCGCATGCACCTTACGCATCGGTTTATATCGTCAGCGCGACCGTTAGCTGTTTTGTTCATAAATTCAGGATCGGCGAATGCCTGACGACCGAAAATAACAAAATCTACAATGTCATCACTGATCATTTTCTCAGCGTCTTCAGGGGAATTAATTCCGCCTATGACTCCAAGTTTTACATCCTTTGGGCATTTTTTTCGGATGACTTTAGCCAACTCTAAATTGCAGTTGTGTTTTGTGTAAAGGCTTGAAAATTCAAGCGTCCTGTAAGATCTGTAATAATGTCCCGATGAAATATGAAGTATATCCACAAGTCCTGATAAATGCGTTGAAAATTCGGCAATATCATTCGCGTTAGTGCCTCCCGGCCAACGATCTGATCCTGAAACTCTAAGTTCTATGATAAATGATTCGCCTACGGCTTTTCTGACTGCTCTTAAAACTTCCAGAGGGAATCGCATCCTGTTTTCAAGGGAACCGCCGTATTCATCGGTACGCGTGTTTTCCAGCGGCGAAAGAAACTGTCCGAACAGCCAGCCGTGACCGCCGTGGATAGTTACGCCGTCAAAGCCCGCGTCTTTTGCGTAGAGGGCGCAGTCGCAGAA
>CASEDW010000012.1 GCA_949286775.1 uncultured Eubacteriales bacterium
GAGGTGATTTCGGCTGTCAAAACTATAGTATTTCCCGGATAGACAGGGCGTATAAAACGTATTTTATTTATTCCCGCGAAATAAGGAAGTTTTCCCTTGTTTTTGGGGTCTGACATTATGAGGATGTCGGCTGCCTGAGCCATGCTTTCGACCAGGTATACGCCGGGCAGCACCGGTTTTTCCGGGAAATGGCCTTTGAAAATATCCCACGACGGATCGACAAACAAGGTGGCGCAGACTTCATTATCCTCAATCTCAGCCTGGCTGACAAGAAGGAGAGGATCTCTGTGGGGAAGAATATTTTTAACTTCATCGTGATTTAATAACATATTTGAAATGCCTCCATGGAATTCATTGTGTACGTATGGTATGATATCATAAAGATTAAAGTTAATATATCGTCAGAATAAAATTAATTAAAATAAAAGAGGTAAAAAACAATGACAAATTTAGAAAAATACAACAATATTTTAAAGAGAGATCTTAAAGCGACAGACGACGAATTAAACGACGAAACCCTCGTTTATAACAGATATCCGAGATGGGATTCTGTAACGCATATGGATATGGTGAGCGATCTGGAAGAGAACTTTGGAGTTGAGTTTGATACGCTCGATATTACAGGATTCTCAAAATATTCTCTCGGTATCGAAATTCTGAAAAAACTCGGCGTTCAGTTTTAATTGATTATCTTTAAAAGAATTCAGTTTTAACACGAAAAGAGGTGGCGGAAATGATATTTTCGCTTGAAAACAAAAATCCGGATAAGACGGCGCTTTTGTCAGATACAGGCCTTGCTGTAACGTATGGAGAACTGTGCCGTTTTCCGGAAGAAATGAAATGTCATGTAAAAGAGAGAAAGCTTGCTTTCTGCATGTGTGAAAATTCGCCGGGAGCCGTCGCGGGATATATCGGTTTCATAGAAAATAAAACGGTGCCATTGATGCTCGACGCCGGAACAGGCGAAATTCAGATAAAAAATTTTCTTAATACATACAGGCCTGATTATATTTGGGCGCCGCTTTCAAAAGAGCAGGAGTTTACCGCTCTTTTAATGAGCGCGCCTGTTTTTAATGCCTGCGAATATAGTCTTTGGGATTTAAATAAGTCCGGCAATAATGCTAAGGAAAATGAAGAAGATAAGTCCTGCGAACTTCACCCTGATCTGGCGCTGCTTTTGGCAACGTCGGGCAGCACAGGAAGTCCTAAGCTTGTTAAGCTGACTATGAAAAATGTAGAGAGCAACGCTCAGGCGATACTGGAATATCTTCATATAGATGAGAACGAAAGACCGATAACTTCGCTTCCGCTTCAATATACATACGGCCTTTCGATAGTAAACAGCCATCTTCTGGCAGGGGCAACGGTTTTGATGACAAAATCAAGCTATGTGCAGAGCGGTTTCTGGGAGTTTTTGGAAAAAGAAAAGGCGACAAGTTTCGGGGGCGTTCCATATACGTATCAGATACTAAAGAAGATGAGAGTATTCAGAAAAGATATTCCGTCAATACGATATCTCACCCAGGCAGGAGGAAAACTTCCGAAGGAACTTCAGGAAGAGATAGGCTTGTGGGCGGAAAAATTCAAAAAGAAATTCTATGTAATGTACGGTCAGACGGAAGCAACCGCGCGTATGGCATATCTTCCGGCTGAAAAATGTCTTGAGAAACTCGGAAGCATGGGAATCGCCATTCCGGGCGGCAGATTTTATCTGATCGATGAAAAAGGCAGCGAGACAGACGGTATCGGCGTTACAGGAGAACTGATTTACGAAGGACCCAATGTCTTTATGGGATATGCCAATACAAAAGCAGATCTTTTGACAGGAGATGAAAATCACGGACGTCTTGAAACAGGGGATCTCGCGAAGAGAGATGAAGACGGCTTTTATTATATAGTCGGAAGAAAAAAACGTTTTATAAAAATGTACGGCATAAGGGTAAGCCTTGATCAGTGCGAAAATATATTAAAAGAAATATATCCTGAAGCCGAGATAATATGCGGCGGATCGGATGACAATATCAAAATATATACGACAGATGAGAATGTAAGCCGATCGGCTCCTGAAAAACTTGCCGATATATTAAAGATGAGTCCTAAAGGATTTTCCGGAGTATATGTTGAAAAAATACCGCGCAATTCTGCGGGAAAGATAATGTATAAAGAACTTATGAAAGAGGAAAAATGATATCTGAAACAAGAGCGTTTCCCTTCGGGGAGGACAAAGAAGCAAAGGCAGCGCACTATACAGAGCAGATGCTGAAATTAACTGAATATCACAAAAAAAAGTGCGATGAATACAGAAGGATGCTTGAGGCGGCAGGCTACGACGCGAAAAAAGTGAACCATTACAGAGACATTCCTTTTCTGCCGGTCGGCATATTTAAGGAATTGCGTCTTTCAAGTATCGATGATGACAGCAATATAAAGACTGTAACGTCGTCGGGCACGAGCGGACAGAGAAGGTCGCAGATAATTCTTGACGCTGAAACAAGGGTTCAGCAGCAGCAGGCTCTCGCAGCCATAGGCGCTGATTTTTTAGGAAAGAAGCGTATTCCTATGCTGGTCATAGACTGTCCTGCCACGATAGAAAAAAGAGACAGATTCTCGGCAAGGACGTCAGGCATACTCGGGTTTTCCATATTCGCGAAAAAGAGGGTTTTTGCCCTCAACGACGATATGAGCCTGAACATGGAGGCGCTGGAAGGGTTTGTAGAAAAATATTCGGAAGGCCCTGTGCTTATATTTGGCTTTACTTTCATGGTATGGAGGTATTTTGTTCAGGAGCTTGAAAAACAAAACAGAATGATAAATCTGCCGCAGGCATCTCTAATTCATGGCGGAGGATGGAAAAAGCTGATATCAGAGGCTGTTTCAAAACAGGAATTCGCCGAAAGATTAAAAGAGGTATGCGGAGTAAACCGTGTTATGGATTACTATGGCATGGCGGAGCAGACCGGAAGTATCTTCATGGAGTGCGAATACGGACATCTTCACTGTTCTGATTATTCGGCCGTATTATTCAGAAGGGCAAAAGATTTTTCATTATGCGAAAAGGGTGAAGAGGGTCTGATACAGGTTATGTCTACGATTCCGAAGAGCTACCCGGGACACAGCCTTCTGACAGAGGATATAGGGCGTATGCTCGGCGAAGACGACTGTCCCTGCGGCAGAAAAGGAGTTTATTTTGAAGTTATAGGGAGAGCACAGCATGCGGAGATTAGAGGATGCAGCGACACATTTGCTGCGGAACATTGATGAAATGCCGATTGAATATGTGTTGGGCGATAAAGAAGACCTGCGAAATATGAGAAGTCAGAAGCCGATGCGCATATTTTCAGACAGAACGATTGAATTCCTAAGTGAAGTGTCTGCTTATCTGAAGGAAAAAAACAGGACACTGTTAAATGGGGACATCGCGGCTTTTTATTTTTGGTTCAGGAAATCGCACCTTAAGACATTGCAGAGCAATTATGATAACGGATATCATATCGGAAGAGGCGTCAGCCTTCATTTCGCGCCGGGAAATATTCCCACGCAGTTCGCATATACGGCGGCAATGGGGCTTTTGGCGGGAAACTGCGTCATCCTCAGACTTTCCAGCAGGGAAACTTTTGAAGGAGCGATGATAATCGACGCGTTTAAACATGTGATCGAAAAAGATTTCCCCGATTTTAAAGGAAGAATCGTATTTATACGGTATCCTCATGACAAAAAGGTAACGGACATGCTGAGTATGCTGTGCGATGTACGTGTTATGTGGGGCTCTGATGAGTCGATAAACATTATCAGGCAGTCGATAATTAAAGCAGGAGCCGTAGAACTTCCGTTTTTTACAAGAGATTCGGCGGCGGTATTTAACGCGGCTCAGATATTAAAGACGGACGATCTTTCGCCGCTGTGCAGAAACTTTTATAATGACACATATCTGAACGATCAGAATGCCTGCTCGTCGCCTCATATAATTTTCTGGCTTGGAAATGAAAAAGAAGTAAGTCTCGCGAAGGAAAAATTCTGGAAAGCGTTTGAAAATGTCCTGGATGAAAGAAACTGGGAGATTCAGGCGGAAACAGCAGTCAAAAAACTTACGTCTGCATATGTTGCGGCAACCTATATACCGCATCTTAAGATAATAAAAAATGACAACAGGATAGTAAGGCTTGAAATTCCAAAAGAATTTGAATCAATGGAAAAGCTGTGGGAATTTTCTGAGCCCGGCGGATATTTTATGGAAATTCAGGGCGAAAAGCTTGAAGATATGATACCGGCGCTTGGAAGAATATGCCAGACGGTAAGCGTCTTTGGAATTGATACAGCTGATGTCAGAAAAATGGCATTTGAAAACAGGGTAGAGGGTGTTGACAGGGTAGTTGAAGTCGGTCATACTCTTGATTTTGACGTCATATGGGACGGATTCGATCTGATTCAGTCCATGTCGCGGAAAATATGAGTCAAGGGGACATAAGTGCGAAGCACGTAAAAATCACGGCTGACACATAGAAAGGCTCATTTGTCGGGTAACATAAAATATTATAGTAACAGCGGGATATATATGGAATTTATAGTAGAAAGAGAAAATTGTATATTGAAATGTGAAATAAGAGGAAGGGGACTTCCTCTTATTCTGATACATGGAGTCGCGAGCGACGCGAAATATTTTGAACAGGCGGCTGAAAAACTTGCGGATGATTTTTCTGTTATTACATACGACAGGAGAGGCTATTCGAACAGCGCGGCGGATGCGAACGCTGACTATAGCGTAAAAACCCAGGCGGAAGACGCGTATAGCGTTATTAAAACTGCCGGATTTGAAAAGATTGCTGTTGCGGGATGTTCGGCAGGCGGCATAATAGCCCTTGAACTCGCCTATGAACATCCTGAGATGGCAGAAAAAATGCTGCTTCATGAGCCGCCCATTGCGATGACAGAGGAGTACGCAGAAAAAATAGATGCCTGGCTTATCGAGCTTGAAGACGACGCGAAGAAGCGAAAGCTTACAAAGGCGATGCTTCATTTTTATAAAGCTATAGGCGGAACTGATCCGGGAGCAAAATCCCTGTCCCTTGAAAGACAGGCGCAGAATCTTGAAAATATGAAGACTTTTCTTTATTATGAGCTGCATGAATTCCTGACATATTATAAAAAGCTAAAATCCGACAGAAAAATAAGCGTTGATACGACTATAGCCTCCGGAATGGAAGACGTAAATGGAATTTTTTCAGCGGCAGGTATTGAAACTGCGCGTATAATGGGAGTAAAATCCATGATGGTTCCGGGATATCACAATCTCCCAAACGAACGTCCCGAAGTATTCGCGGATATCATAAAAAAGTGGAGAATTCAGTAAATGGACGCAGTGAATAGTATTAAGCCTCAATGTATAAGTTTGATAAGAGGAAAAATATGAACAGAATAAAAAAATGCACGATAAAAACATTTATCGGAATTCTTGCCGCGGCAGCGGTTACAATGTCGGGCTGTGGACTTTCTAAAATAGGAAAGCAGACGGAAGCGTCTGAAGAAATCTTCGCGATGGATACCGTAATGCAGATCGTATGTTACGGTGACAGGGCGCAGGAAGCTCTCGAAGCGTCGGTAAAAGAGATACAAAGACTCGACAACATGCTCTCGGTTGGAAATGAGAACAGCGAAATAAGCCTGATAAATAAAAACAAATCAGGTATGGTATCTGAAGAAACGCAGGATATGATAAATACATCGATAGAAGTGTTTGAAACTTCTGACAGAGCGTTTGATATCACGATTTATCCGATGATGGAGCTTTGGGGTTTTACGTCAGGAAATTTCAGAGTTCCTTCTAAGGAGGAAATCGCTGAGACGTTAAAGAATGTAGACAGCAGTCTTATTACGGTTGAACCTCAAAAGGAAGGCGGCGCGAAGGTTTCCATAGAACAGGGACAGGGGCTTGATCTCGGAGGTATAGCCAAAGGATTTACATCCAACAGGATCATGGAAATATTTGAAGAATATGATCTGATGAGCGGATATGTTTGGCTGGGCGGAAATGTTCAGTGTTACAAAACAAAAACAGACGGTTCGCTCTGGAACTGCGGAATAAAAGATCCTCATGATCCTGAA
>CASEDW010000013.1 GCA_949286775.1 uncultured Eubacteriales bacterium
AATTACTCTAATATTCCTCAATAGCTCAGTCGGTAGAGCATTCGGCTGTTAACCGAAGTGTCGTAGGTTCAAGTCCTACTTGGGGAGTTTAAAAATTAATATTTATTTGGCTCCATGGTCAAGCGGTTAAGACATCGCCCTTTCACGGCGGTAACACGGGTTCGATTCCCGTTGGAGTCATTATGGCGCGATAGCCAAGTGGTAAGGCAATGGTCTGCAACACCAGTATCCGCCGGTTCAAATCCGGCTCGCGCCTCTTAAAGATCCCTGAATTCAGGGATCTTTTCTTTTCGTCAAGTGAGCATTTAGTGTACAAAATTTAGAAAGCAGATACACGATCTAAAAGTTTAGCATCTTATTATTTATTTTTGAGTTATGTGTTAATTTTTAAACTATATAATTGAATCTAACACACTGCACAAATATTTTATCTGTTCTTCATTCATTCCTGAATAGTTTACAACTATAATATGTTCTTTAAGAACAGATGGATCAGCATAGTATTCAGACATCATCGATGTTATGATGCTCTTTTCTTTTAAAATCTCTTTGATTTTCCTATCAGGCATATCCGTATTTAAAACCAGAAGCAGCATGCTTCCTACGCATTGCGTAGCGATCTGAAGTTTGCCACTGTTTTCGAGACTTTTAAGCGATTCAAGCAGTTTTGTTCTGACTATCGCGTTTTTTCTGTTTACGCGGTGAATAAAACGTTCAAGATGTCCCCTTTGAATATATTTTGCGAGCGCATACTGTTCAAAGCTTGATACAGAGCAGGAATAAAAGCTCATAGTATCCATATATTTTTGCATTAGTAATTCAGGAAGGATCATATAGCTGATGCGCAGCGACGGAGTAACTGATTTTGAAAAGGTATTCATATAAATAATTCTGTCGTTCACATCGATTGAATATAGAGGAGGAACCGGATGTCCTGATAAAACATACTCGCTGTCATAATCGTCTTCTATGATATAGCGGTTTTCTTTATTGTTTAACCACTCAAGAAGTTTTAATCTTTCCTGTATAGTCATAACTTTTCCTATCGGATACTGGTGAGCCGGTGAAATGTGCAGGATGCTGCAATTTTTTTCTTCTAACTGATCAATTCTTAAATGAGGCTCAGAAGTATCTAAATTCATATCGATCGTTTCATACATAAAGCGGTGATTGTCAAATAATTCCCGCAGTCGTTTAGAACATGGATTTGGAAGCGCGGCGATGCTTTCAGCCGGGAATACCTGTTTAAGCCGTCCATACATATATTCAGTGCCGGATCCGATGATAATACAGTCAGGAGATACTTCCATGCCGCGGAATTTTCTTAAATGATCGGCGATTGCGACACGTAATTCTGCAAGGCCGTTAAAAGGAATTGTATCAAAGAGTTCCTCCTGATGTTCAGACAGAGTTTCCCTCATGATACGGCACCACAGACTTGCGGGAAAATCTTCCGGAGCGTTTCGATTTGAACGCAAGTTTACATAATATTGAGTCTGCTGAAAGCGCGTTTTAAATTCCTGCTTTATGTTTTCTTTTTGGCGAGGATAGTGCTCGAGGTTTGATACAAAATATCCTTTTTTTTCCACACTGTGAATATAACCTTCTATCAAAAGCTGGCTGTAGGCGTTTTCTACTGTTTTTATGCTGACTCCGAGTGAAGCCGCGAGATTTCGTTTTGAAGGAAGCTTTTCATTGAAGGTCAGTTCATGCGAAATAATCTGAGATTTTATGTACTCATAAAGATCCAGGTATAATATACCTGTGGAATGTTCATTTGGTTTTAACAGATCAGGAAGTGTAAACATCTGGTATCCTCATAAATTATGATTTTGGTTATTTATTAGTGTCCAGAATATTATATAATACAAAATATAAAAAATAAAGCTAAGAAAAAACATACATTATCATACGGACTGAAATTCTTTATAAATTATCAGGAGGAGATAGCTATTATGAAAAATTATTTTGATTTATCAGGACAGGTTGCCGTTGTTACAGGATGTTCAACAGGTTTAGGTGTACAGATGGCAAAAGCCCTGGCCAATCAGGGAGCAAATATTGTTTGTCTTGCAAGACGTCAGAACCTGATCGAAGAGGTGGCGGCGCAGCTTACTAAAGATTACGGTGTAAAAGCCATAGGAGTGCCATGTGATATAACGGATACTGCAAGAGTACAGGCTGCGGTAGACACTATCTTAAAAGAATTCGGCCGTATTGATATTCTTATAAACAATGCCGGAACAGGGGCAGTGGCTCCGGCGGAACAGATTACTGACGAGCAGTTTGAAAACGAGTTCAGAATTGATTTATTCGGTACTTTCAAAATGTCAAGAGAAGTTGCCTCTAAAGCTATGATTCCTCAGGGATACGGAAGGATCATAAATATTGCGTCAATGTACGGACTTGTAGGAAACAAGATCGCTCCGGCTTCGCCATATCATGCCGCTAAAGGCGGAGTTGTTAACCTTACGAGGGCTCTGGCAGCCGAATGGGGAGACAAGGGAATTACAGTAAATGCTATTTGTCCGGGATATTTTGAAACGCCTCTAACAAAAGAGACTCTTGATAGCGATTTCTTCCAGGAATACGCAAAAACTACTATTCCAATGGGAAGATATGGTAAAGAAGGCGAACTTGATACGGCGGCGATTTTCCTTGCTTCGAAGGCAAGCACATATGTCAACGGTATCATGGTTCCTGTTGACGGTGGATATACCGCGTTATAATAATTGATAAGCTATTCATTTTCACCCATATGCAGGGGATGCGGAAGATTTTTTCGCATCCCTTTTCCTTTTTGAATACTTTGGAACGAAAATATTCAAAAATTATAAATAAAAAACATTATAAAATATTGACTTTAAGATAAGCTTTAGTATATGATACAGGTGTTTTGAACAGATATGTTAATAAAATTTAAGAAAGAGGTATAGTGATGGCAAATCTTGATTTAAGCGTATACGGAATCACAGGCGTGAAAGAAATTGTACACAATCCTTCATATGAGATGCTTTTTGAGGAGGAAACAAAAAAGGATCTTACAGGATATGATGTAGGTACTTTAACAGAGCTCGACGCTGTAAACGTTATGACAGGCGAGTTCACAGGACGTTCTCCTAAAGACAAATATATCGTTATGGACGAGAACTCAAAAGATACAGTTTGGTGGACATCAGACGAGTATAAAAACGACAACCATCCGATGTCAGAGTCTACATGGGCTGCAGTAAAAGACATCGCTAAGAAAGAACTTTCAAACAAGAGACTCTTTGTAGTAGACGCTTTCTGCGGAGCTAACAAAGATACTCGTATGGCTATTCGTTTTATCGTAGAAGTAGCTTGGCAGGCGCATTTTGTAAAGAACATGTTCATTGCACCTTCAGAAGAAGAGCTTGCGTCATTTGAGCCTGACTTTATTGTATATAACGCTTCAAAAGCTAAAGTTGAAAACTATAAAGAGCTTGGCATGAATTCAGAGACATGTTCAGCATTCAATATCACAAGCCGTGAGCAGGTTATCCTTAACACATGGTACGGCGGAGAGATGAAAAAAGGTATGTTCTCAATGATGAACTATTTCCTTCCTCTTAAAGGCATCGCTTCAATGCACTGCTCAGCAATCTGTGATATGGACGGAAAACATACAGCAATCTTCTTCGGTCTTTCAGGAACAGGTAAGACAACTCTTTCAACTGATCCTAAGAGACGTCTTATCGGAGATGATGAGCACGGCTGGGACGACAACGGTATCTTTAACTTCGAAGGCGGATGCTATGCTAAAGTTATCGGTCTTGACAAAGAATCGGAGCCTGATATTTACAATGCTATCAAGAGAGACGCTCTTCTTGAGAACGTTACTGTTGACGCAAACGGAAAAATCGACTTTGATGATAAGAGCGTAACAGAGAATACTCGTGTATCTTATCCTATCGATCATATTAAGAACATTGCTTCAGAAGTTAACGGAATTTCAGCAGGACCTGCTGCAACAAGGGATTTGCCGAGGTCGTTTCCGGTGAACTTGTCGAAGATCTTGATGAAACGTCCTGCGAGGTCTTTTGCCTTTTCCTCCCACTGGCTTGGCTCA
>CASEDW010000014.1 GCA_949286775.1 uncultured Eubacteriales bacterium
ATTAAATCTGCTGAGAACAGGCATTAGTTGCCTGTTCTTAATTTATATACAAAGAAGTTCAAATGAAATTGAAATTATCTACGAAAAATCTGTTGATAATTTCATGAAAAACAAGTGAAATGAAAAAAATAAGAAAATAAAAACGAAAAATATGTTTTTAAATGAAGAGGCTGCTTTACTTTTACACGGCCTAATGATATCAAAAAGATTATAAAGGAGAAGCAGCTATGGAAGAAAAAGTACTTAAACACAGAAAATACGGCATGGCAGTTCTTTTAATTACAACTTTTTTGTTAGCAGCGGCGATAGCAGGATGTTTTTTCGGGGCTCAGATGTTGTATGAAGAAGAAAATCCGGCTTTATTGGCAGTAAGCGTCATCTGGCTTTGTGTAGGCTGGATACCATACTGCGGCCTTAAGATACTTAAGCCGCAGGAGGCGCTGGTACTTACTTTGTTTGGTAAATATACGGGAACGCTTAAGAATGAAGGATTTTATTTCGTAAATCCTTTTTCATCAAGTGTTAATCCGGCGGCGGAAACACGCCTTAATCAAAGCGGAGACGTAGATAATATCGGCGGGAATAAAACTGTCATTAACGTAAGCACGCGTTCTGAAACATCCGGAAAGAAAATATCGCTGAAGATTATGACTCTTAACAATAACAGGCAGAAAATAAACGACTGTCTCGGAAATCCTGTAGAGATTGGCATCGCTGTTATGTGGAGGGTAGTAGATACAGCTAAAGCGGTGTTCAAAGTGGAAAATTACAAAGAATATCTTTCGCTTCAGTGCGATACGGCTGTAAGGAATATAGTGCGTATTTATCCGTATGATGTAGCGCCTGACGTAGATACTACAGGCGACGGTATAGCGGACGAGGGAAGCCTTCGCGGTTCGAGTGAAGTAGTCGCGGCCCGTATACGTGACGAGATACAGCAAAGAGTAAAAGAAGCCGGAATAGAGGTGCTGGAAGCAAGGATCACTTATCTGGCATATGCGCCTGAGATTGCGGCTATAATGCTTCAGCGCCAGCAGGCGTCGGCAGTCATAGACGCAAGAAAAATGATAGTAGACGGAGCGGTGGGAATGGTAGAAATGGCTCTTGACAGATTAAGCAAAAACGGCGTTGTGGAACTGGACGAAGAGAGAAAAGCCGCTATGGTATCAAATCTGCTCGTTGTGCTCTGCGGAGATAAAGCGCCTCAGCCGGTAGTAAATTCCGGAAGCCTGTATTAAAAGGGCCGGGAATAATAAATGGCAGATCAGAAAAAGAAACAGATACCGCTGCGGCTTTCCTCAAAGCTTTATGACGAGATTGCAGCATGGGCCGAAGATGAGTTCAGGTCTGTGAACGGTCAGATAGAATATCTGCTTACAGAATGTGTACGAAAACGCAGAAAAAAAGATGTTGATAATACTTTAAAGTAAAGTGTACAAGATGTTTCGCAAAAAGCGCAAATAATTATTTCGCAAATTTTTTATTGACAGGCAAAAAAGCATGTGGTATTTTAAACCTAAATTTAATACTTCAAACCATTGAAGCGGAGATAACGGCAATGATGCCTTTACAGAGAGCCCGTGTTGCTGAGAGTCGGGTGAGAAACAAGTTGTCAAATGGACCGCTGAGGGCGCAGTCAAATGTGATCGTCACAAAGTATTCTGCGACGTTGAAGGCAGACGTTATTTGCCGGGGATATGAAGGTATCCTGCTAAGCGCACGGGTCAAACCGTGAATCAAGGTGGCACCGCGGATAGTTTAATTATTCGTCCTTGACAGAGTGTATATTTCTGTCAGGGACTTTTTTATGAAGCTCCTTTGGCAGAAAAGTCAAAGGAGCTTTTTTCTGTAATAAAAAGCGAAAATATTTATTCAACATGGAGGTACAGCCAATGAAAATTCTGCCGACTATCAATGAAGCAAGGAAAATCGCTTCAAGCTCAAAGTATGACGTGCTGCCGGTCAGCTGTGAGATTCTTTCCGACTTCACGACGCCTATCGAAACGATGAAGATACTGAAAAATGTATCTACTCATTGTTATATGCTGGAATCAGCTCAGGCAAATGAAACATGGGGACGCTATACCTTCTTAGGATTTGATCCGAAAATGGAAATCACCTGCATAGACGGACAAATGAAAATCGGTGATCTTGAAGTTAAAACTGATAATCCGTCTGATTATCTTCGTCAGATTCTTAATAAATATAAAAGCCCGCGTTTTGATTACCTGCCTTCATTTACAGGAGGCCTCGTAGGATATTTTTCATATGATTATCTTGGATACAGCGAGCCTTCGGTCAAGCAAGATGTGGAGGATACGGAAGAGTTTAAGGACGTCGATCTGATGCTGTTTGACAAGGTCATCGCTTTTGACAATCTCAAACAGAAAATAATTCTTATCGTAAATATGTCGCTGGAAGATGTCGAGGTCGGATACAATAAAGCGGTAATGGAATTAAAACAGTTAGCCGATCTCATACGCAATGGAAAAAAGAAAAATGAACCGGCGGGTAAATTGCTGGGAGAGGTAACGCCTTTATTTGACAAAGAAAAATTCTGCGGCATGGTAGAAAAAGCAAAGCTTCATATACATGAAGGAGATATCTTTCAGATTGTGCTTTCAAACAGGTTAAGCGCGCCCTTTGAGGGAAGCCTTTTTAATACATACCGTGTGCTTCGGACGATAAATCCGTCTCCATATATGTTTTATTTTTCGGGAACAGATGTGGAGGTCGCGGGAGCGTCTCCAGAAACTCTTGTAAAACTGGAAAACGGAGTATTGCATACATTTCCGCTGGCGGGCACGCGGCCAAGAGGCAAAACTGAAAAAGAAGATAAAGCGCTTGAAGAAGAACTGCTTTCTGATGAAAAAGAACTTGCCGAACACAATATGCTGGTCGATCTGGGAAGAAATGATCTTGGAAAAATAAGCAGGTTCGGCACGGTACAGGTTGAAAAGTTCCATTTAATTGAACGGTTTTCGCATGTCATGCATATTGGATCTACTGTTCGGGGCGAGATCAGAGAAGATAAAGACGCCCTTGACGCGATTGAAGCGGTACTTCCGGCAGGGACGCTTTCAGGAGCGCCGAAGATAAGAGCCTGTCAATTGATAGGAGAATTAGAAAACAACAAGCGAGGCATATATGGCGGCGCGATCGGATATATAGATTTTACCGGAAATATGGATACCTGCATCGCGATTCGAATCGCGTATAAAAAGAACGGAAAGGTATTCGTGAGAAGCGGAGCAGGAATTGTAGCCGATTCAATACCGGAAAATGAATATGAAGAATGTATAAATAAAGCTAAATCTTCGCTTAGAGCATTAGAACTTGCGCAGGAGGAAGAATTATGATCCTTTTGATAGATAACTACGACAGTTTTTCATATAATCTCTTTCAGCTTGTGGGAGAGATTGAACCTGATATCAGGGTAATTCGAAACGATGAAATGACAATAGAACAAATAAAAGAGTTAAACCCGGACCACATTATACTTTCTCCGGGACCCGGAAGACCTGAGGATGCGGGAATTATTATCGAAGCCGTGAAAACGCTTGGAAAAGATATACCTGTTCTCGGCGTTTGCCTCGGGCATCAGGCGATATGCGCCGCATTCGGAGCGACGATTACATATGCGAAGAAGCTTATGCATGGCAAACAGTCAAATGTAAAATTTGATACAGACTGTCCGCTGTTTAAAGGATGTCCCAAAACCGCTCCTGTTGCGAGATATCATTCTCTTACGGCGGATGCAGATACAATTCCTGAAGAGTTAAAGATAACGGCAGTAACCGAAGATAACGAAATAATGGCGGTACAGCATAAAGAATATCCGATATACGGCGTACAGTTTCATCCGGAATCCATCATGACTCCTGACGGAAAAAGGATGATATATCATTTTATAAAGGAGATTTGAGTCATGATTAAAGAAGCTATCGTAAAAATTGTAAATAAAGAAGACCTCACTTATAACGAGGCATATGATGTAATGAATGAAATCATGAGCGGTGAGACAACTGCAACACAGAACGCTGCCTTTCTCGCGGCGCTGTCAACGAAAAGCGCCAGAGCTGAGACTACTGATGAAATCGCCGGATGCGCGGCAGCCATGAGAGCCCACGCGATTAAGGTCGATACGGGCATGGAGCTTTTTGAAATCGTCGGAACAGGCGGCGACAATGCTCACAGTTTTAATATTTCCACTACTTCAGCAATCGTCGCGGCGGCGGGAGGATTAAAAGTTGCGAAACACGGAAACAGAGCAGCTTCCTCAAAGTGCGGAACGGCGGACTGTCTTGAGGCGCTTGGAGTAAATATTCAGCAGAGCCCGGAAAAATGTATAGAGCTTTTGAGAAAAGTCGGCATGTGTTTCTTTTTTGCGCAGAAGTATCATACTTCTATGAAGTATGTCGGAGCCATACGCAAAGAGCTCGGTTTTCGAACGGTATTTAATATTCTCGGTCCGCTTACGAATCCGGGAACGCCGTCTATGCAGCTTCTCGGCGTATATGACGACTATCTCGTAGAGCCGCTGGCGCAGGTTCTGATAAATCTGGGAGTAAAAAAAGGCATGGTCGTATATGGACAGGATAAGCTGGACGAGATTTCAATCAGCGCGCCGACCAAAATCTGTGAGATACGTGACGGATGGTTCAAATCAATGGAGATTACGCCGGAAGAATTCGGATTTGAACGATGCACAAAGGAAGATCTGAAAGGCGGTACTCCTGAAGAAAACGCGAGGATCACGCGTAATATATTAAATGGTGAAAAAGGCCATAAGAGAAACGCAGTCCTTATGAACGCCGGAGCATCTCTCTATATAGGAGGAAAAGCCGGCAGTATAAAGAGCGGCATTGAGCTTGCCGAAAAAATAATAGATTCCGGCAAGGCGCTTGAAACTTTGAATAAATTTATTGAAGTCAGCAATTCTTAAGGAGGCAGCGCCATGACTATACTTGATCAGCTGGCAGGATACGCCAAAGAGCGTACAGAACAGGCTAAAAAGAAAATAACCCTTGAAGAAATCAGACGGCAGGCACTGTC
>CASEDW010000015.1 GCA_949286775.1 uncultured Eubacteriales bacterium
ACAAAGAGTCTTGATTCAGACGCGAAAAAATATGAGGAAGAAGACTTTTCATCCAACAGACTTGTAATTCTTACGGAAGATAAAGGTATCATAGATGACAGTGAAAACATCATAGCTTCATATGATGATCTTTATATCGTTCAGTATGAGAATACAACTCAGACGATGAACGCTTACGCGTACTATCTTGAAAATGCGGAAGCGGTGGAGCCGGATATTACTATAGAGGCGGCAGAAAATGAAGGAACGGATACTGAAGCTGATATAACAGTAACTAAAAAAGAGAATCCGTTTTTACAGCTCGAAGAAACTAAAGAAGAGTTGGAACAAGCCGAAATAGAAAATGCAGATGACTCGGACGATGCTGAGGATTCAAATGATAAAAAAGAAGAACCCATAATTGCTCTTCTCGATACCGGCGCTGAACTTTCAGACAACGTAATCAGCCAGGTATCAATGATCGGTGAAGAGATGGTGGGAAGGTATTCTCATGGTGAAGACATGGTGAAAGCTATCATCTCTCAAAACGAAGACGCACAGATAATTTCAGTCCGTGTTCTCGATGACGAAGGAAAAGGTACGATTTCCTCGCTTATAGCCGGAATTAAATATGCGGTAGAAGCAGGCGCGGATTATATCAACCTGTCTTTATATGCAAAAAATAATCTGATGGGGTCTGTAGCCTTATCAGAAATCCAAAGCGCGATTGATGCCGGCATTACGGTAGTAGGAGCGGCAGGAAATGACGCGACATATGCAGATAATTATATTCCTGGCTCTTCAAAAGACGCGTATATTATCGGCGCGGTAGATGAGGATGGCGCTCGTATTGAAACATCTAACTATGGTGATACTGTTGATTATTATGTAACAGTCGACAGCACATCAGAAGCGGCGGCATTATTTACAGGATATGTTTCAGCTCATGGATTTGACAGTCTTCCCGTTGACGGATTTATTTTAGAAGAGCCAAAGGATGAGAATTTAGAGCCTGAACTTATACATGGCTGCGCTCCTGAAGAAATCTTAGAAAATCTCGATCCTGAATATGTTGAGTATGGCGAAGATACAAAGGGTTATGGCGAAATAGCAAGCATGGAGCTTAAAAGAACCTATGTTCAGGAAGATTACATGGAAAATACAATCAGCGAGTATTTTGCTATGGTTGATGGGAATCCCGATGACAACGGATTTATCACAACTACAAGATCTGAACTGCCTTTGTACGACGTCAATGCTGAAAGTTATTATGTTGTAGGCGTTATTAATGTAAATGATGAAGAATTCGCGGATGTCGCTTTTGCGAAGCGAAATGATAACGGTATCAATCTTTATGATAATTACTATGATGAGGAAACCGGTCTTGTTTATGTTAAAAAATCAGAACTCATAACCATTGATGATGAAAATGAGACAGTTTATTTTAATGATGTTCAGGCGCAGGCTTTAATTTCTGCTGACAACAGTGTTGTAGATTCATTTGTCGAAGACGGTATTATCCCTGACAAAATGTATGAATCATTTGAAGGAGATGAAGAAGTCTATGCGGCAAAACTCATGGGAAATGAAGCTCCTGTTCCGACTTCTATTATTCCGGAAATCGTAGGAAATCTTAAAGAAGGAGATAAAGTAACTTTCAATGTAAAGCCTGAAAATTATACATCGGGTACTACTGTAGATTACGTATTTTCTACTCATTCTTCTACAAAAGACAGATTTTATATAGCAGTAGAAAGCGGAAATATCGCGGGAGCGAAAGAAATCTGGAACATTGAAGGAACTTTCGGACGTTATAACCAAATAAATTGGGGAGTTAAACCGCAGTATGCCGCTTATAAATTTCATACGAGTTCTATCTCAAATATCAGCGGAAGCAGCCAGGCATTAATCAACTGGGCTAATGCCATGAAAGCAAGGAACATGTATATAGACATGGACTGTTCACATATACAGGACGCGTATTACGGATATACCTCAACGCCTGTTACGGCTACGGTAATTGAAACAGGCAGTAACTATGCGGTTATTACGTTCCTTGCGGCAGGAAATATGGCGGCAGATCAGGCTTTGTGCGGAATTTATATCATAAGCTACAGGCAGTTTGAGCCTCAGAACCGTACCGTAACAATCCGTATTAAAAAGCGCGACCAGAATTACAATTATGTTAAAGGCGCGGAGTTTACAGTATACGGATTTGACGGAAGCAATTACGTTCCGGTTCAGACTCAGACGATTACAGCCGATCACGGCGAAGTTGTTTTTTCACTTAATACAAATCAGACAAAGAACGGATTGTTTAAAGTAAAAGAGACGAAAGTACCTGAAGGATATACCTCTGTATTTAATTCAGAACTCGATGAATCGGACGGAAGCCGTCTTTATTGGGTGCCGTCTGAAGGACGTGAATGTAAGGCATACAGGGACGAAAACCAGCTTCGTATTCTTGCCGAAAATTCAAATTCCAGACTTGTTTTTGATAAAGACGGATGGCTTGTACATGATGTATGGAATCAGACGGCGAACAGATATATGCAGACTGCTTTCTTTAGAAACGGCGGTACGATATTATGGACGGACAGTGAACAGTGGTCGCCAGGTACAAGCGGAAATAAGTGCTGGTACAGGACTAAGATACAGGCCGGAAACATGATTTATTTTAACACTTCTACCGGAGGATATTCCTCATATGATATAAACGCGCATATGTACGATCAGACGACCGGAAGTTCTGTATTTGTATCAGGTATAGGCTGTTCTCCGATTTCAGGAAGTATATGGCATGTTGTACAGGATTATAAAGTAGAGAGCGGTCTTCATTTTCAAGTGATTACAGATCCAAATACGCGGGCAAACGGATCAAACCC
>CASEDW010000016.1 GCA_949286775.1 uncultured Eubacteriales bacterium
GTAAGAAGCTTTCTCAATAAGACATATACGATTATAAAAGAATCAGGAACATTTATGGACAAAATGAATCTTCACATAATACAGTGCGACAGCAAGATAAAAAGCGCTGTGAAGATTACATCCCAGGATGATTTTGACAACTATATGAGTGATCTCGAGGTGAAGGGATTCGGAGGAACCGATTTCAGACCTGTATTTGAATATGTAAATACACAGCTTAGAAATAGGGAATTTCAGGATTTCAGAGGTCTGCTTTATCTCACAGACGGAAATGGGGTATATCCGAAGGCTGTTCCTGAATATCCCACAGCGTTTATAGTCGTGGAAGATCCTAAAGAAAAGCCGGAGATTCCCAATTGGATAATAAAGCTGATAATGTCCCAGGAAGAATTTGACAAAGAAGAATTCCGATATTACAGATAATTCGGCGAGAGTTTGAAATTATATTTTTAATTCTGGCTTAATAACGCTTTAGAGGCGACAGAAAGAGGAAAATATGAATATTGCAGAAGCGAAAGAGCAGATAAAACGCTCGGTAAAAATTTATCTTACAAAAAATGAAGACGGAACATATAGAATACCGATAGAAAAACAGAGGCCTGTATTTTTATACGGAGCTCCCGGTATCGGAAAAACGGCGATAATGGAACAGATAGCAGAAGAACTTGGTATATCTTTAGTTTCTTATTCCATGACTCATCACACACGCCAAAGCGCCCTTGGACTTCCTTTTATAGTTAAAAAACAGTACAAAGGAGAATCTTACGACATTTCGCGATACACGATGAGCGAGATAATTGCCTCTGTATATGACAAAATAGAAGAGAGCGGAAAGGACGAAGGAATTCTATTCCTTGACGAAATAAACTGCGTTTCCGAAACTTTAGGACCGGCGATGCTACAGTTCCTTCAGGACAAGGTTTTCGGAACGCATCAGGTGCCGCAGGGCTGGGTTATAGTTACTGCAGGAAATCCGCCTCAGTTCAACCGATCTGTTCATGAATTTGACGTTGTTACGATGGACAGACTTAAGATTATGGAAATCGAGCCTGATTATAAGGCGTGGCGTGAATATGCAGTGAAAAAAGGCATTCACAGATCCGTATTGTCTTATCTTGACATACGCAAACAGGATTTTTATGAGATTGAAACGACGGTAGACGGAAAAAATTACGTTACGGCGCGAGGATGGGAAGATCTTTCCGAGGCTATTTATTTATATGAGGAAAACGGATTTCCTGTGGACGAAAGCCTTATTTCTCAGTATATACATAACAGGCAGATATTAAATGAGTTTGCCGTTTACTATAGCCTTTTTAAGAAGTATAGAGAAGATTACAAAATTCAGGATATTCTGGCCGGCGTGGAGCCTGAAAACATAAGAGAGAGAGCAAAAAAAGCTTCGTTTGATGAAAGAATAACCCTTTTGGGACTTATTACGGAAGCGCTGCTTATAGACATATCATCTGTTGTGAAAAAAGAAAACACCCTGAAAAAACAGGTAGTCGAGCTTAGAAAAAGAAAGGCGGAGATTGCAAATAACGCGGCTCAGTCTGAAAAGGACGCGTTTGAGGCCGACAAGATAGCGTTTGAGAACGAAGTAAACAGGATGCAGGCAAAGACAAAAAAAATAAAGAGAAATCTTTCGAATGTATTTGAATTTGTTGATAAATGCTTCGGCGATGGCAATGAAATGCTGATACTTATAACAGAACTTACCGTAAACAAAAACAGCGCTAAGTTCATAGCCGAAAAAGGATGCGAGGAATATTTTAAGTTTGATAAAAAATATCAGTTTTATGAAAGAAATAAAGATCTGATGAATGAAGTCAAACAGCTGGATGAAACGCAGAGCTTTACCGTCTGATCAGATCAGGACATTTAGAAAGAATATAAACTTTAATTACTTTTAAAACCCACTTAAAAACCTCCGCAAACCTCAAAATTTTTCTTGCAAATTATTCCGATTCATAGTAAACTACAAAGGCTGTTGTAAAGACACGCAGATGGTCCGCTGCCACGTTTATCGGTGGTATGAACATCCACTATATATTTTAAGGAGAGATAAAGATGAACGAAATTATTAAGAACATCGAGGCGGAACAGCTCAGAGCAGAAGCTCCCCAGGTACGTGTAGGCGATACTGTAAGAGTACACGCTAAGATCAAAGAGGGAAACAGAGAAAGAATCCAGGTTTTTGAAGGAATCGTTATCAAAAAACAGGGCGGAAGCTCAAGAGAGACTTTCACTGTTCGTAAAAACTCTAACGGCGTAGGCGTAGAAAAGACATGGCCTGTTCATTCGCCTAACATTGAAAAAGTAGAAGTTGTTCGTCATGGTAAAGTAAGACGTGCTAAACTCTTCTATCTCAGAGGCAGAATCGGTAAAGCTGCTAAAGTTAAAGAAGTGAAATAATGAGTTCGGGGCTCCATATGTTTATGGAGCCTTTCTCTGTATATCAGGAGAAAACATATGGTTAAACTTCGCGCCAAGTATGTCAGGGAATATTTCTGGCAGACAAGGATCAGAAAAATAGTATCATGGGTGGTACAGATAGGGCTCGCAATTCTACTCGCGCTTTTTTGCGCCTTTTCGTTCGGACAGCGCGTCATAATAACGGAATCGTCGATGGAGCCTTTTTTTGAAGTCGGCGATAAAGTATTGTTTAATTCACTGATTTACAGCATATCTTCACCGCAGAGAGGCGACGTTGTGGTATTTGACAATGGGTCAGATCCTGAATCAAATGCGGGGATGCATGTGCGGCGAGTTATAGGGCTGCCGGGCGAAACTATTTTGATAAAAGACGGAAATATTTATATAGACGGCGAGCTCTATGTTGAAGAAGTAAATTATGGAATAATAGATAATCCGGGAATCGCGGATGAACCTGTAGAATTGGAAAATGATGAATATTTTGTTTTAGGGGACAATCGAAACAACAGCGAGGACAGCAGGCATATGGACATAGGGCCTGTGAAAAAAGATAAGATCAAAGGAAAGCTGTGGTTCAGGTACGCTCCCATGAGCAGAATCGGTATAGTGGGGTAAATTATGGACATTCAATGGTATCCGGGTCATATGACCAAGGCCAAGAGGCAGATGCAGGAGGATATAAAACTTGTAGACCTGATTATAGAGATAGCCGATGCGCGAGTGCCGTTGGCGTCGAGAAATCCTGATCTTGCCGAAATGGGTAAAAATAAAGCGAGGCTTATATTATTAAACAAATCAGATCTCGCGGATGAAAGAGAAAATAAAAAATGGCAGGAATATTTTAAGAAACAGAATATATCCTGCGTTTTAACCGATTCCAGAAATAAAGGATCGCTTAAATCGATTTCGTCGATCGTCCAGGAAGCCTGCAGGGAAAAAATAGAAAGAGACGCCCGCAGAGGAATCAAAAACAGAGCTATCAAAGCGATGGTAGTCGGCATTCCTAACGTCGGAAAGTCTACATTTATTAATTCATATGCGGGAAAAGCATGCACAAAAACAGGAAACAAACCCGGAGTTACGAAGGGAAAACAGTGGGTCAGGCTTGATAAAAACATCCAGCTACTCGATACGCCGGGAGTATTGTGGGCAAAATTTGACGATCCTGAAGTCGGAAAAAGACTCGCCTGCATAGGTTCGGTAAAAGACGATATCTTAAATCTTGAAGAACTGTCTCTCGATCTGCTCGATTTTATAATAAAGAATTATCCGGGTTTAATTGAGAAACGCTATGATGTGGACGAAACTTTAAAGCTTCCTGAAGTTTTATACGGTATCGGCGAAAAGCGGGGATGTCTTACGAAAGGAAATGAGGTTTCTTATGAAAAGGCGGCGGCGCTTCTGTTTGATGATTTCAGAAGCGGAAAGATAGGACGTATCACTCTTGAGAGCCCGCCTAAAGGAGAGTGAAGATGGACAGAAAATCGGTAAAAGAGATCGAAGCTGAATTTTTAAGCTGCGAAGATAAGACAGGGCGGGACGCCCTGTTTTCTGTATATGAATCGGATGAAAGAAAGAGTGTTCAGAACCTTTTAAAGAAGATAGCCAAAAGAGAAGAAAAGCTTGCCAAAGAGATCGAAAGGCTTCAGGAGATGCTTTTCTATGAAAATAAATACAGATCATATGGATATATCTGCGGGATAGATGAAGCCGGAAGAGGACCGCTCGCGGGTCCTGTCGTCGCCGGAGCTGTCATACTTCCTGAAGATATGAGCATTATGTATATAAACGATTCGAAAAAACTTTCGGCTAAAAAACGTGACGAGCTTTTTGATGAGATAAATGAAAAAGCGCTGGCGGTAGGCATTGGTATAGTAAAAAACGACAGAATAGATGAGATAAATATACTCCAGGCTACGTATGAAGCGATGCGTTCAGCCATATCTTCACTTAAGATTAAACCTGATATTTTGTTAAATGACGCCGTTACGATTCCGGGGGTGGATACTCCTCAGATACCTATAATAAAAGGCGACGCGAAAAGCCAGTCCATCGCGGCGGCCAGCATCATCGCGAAAGTGACAAGGGACAGGCTTATGGAAGCCTATGCCGAAATTTATCCTGAA
>CASEDW010000017.1 GCA_949286775.1 uncultured Eubacteriales bacterium
CGGTCCGATAAGTCCGGCTATCTCCGTCTTTCCTATGATCATATTAAAATCATCTACGGCTTTAAGTCCTCCGAACTGGATTCCGAGACGATGGCATTCGAGTACCGGATGTTTATCTACATCCTGTTCCGGGATGATAGACTGCGTAGGAAAAGGTACCATATGACTCTTTTTTATTTTATCCGACTGATAAGCCAGTATGCATCCCCTCCTTCAGCATTCTTTTTCTTCTTTCTGACTAAAAGTCCGCCTATAAACTGACGCACTTTCTTGTTGTTAGTCGCGATCATTACTACGATAAGAACTATAGCGTATACGAGCATACGGTAATCCGAGAACGCGCGCAGCATTTCAGGAAGCACGTAAAGGATCGTCGTCGCGATAATAGTTCCGAGGATATTTCCAAGTCCGCCGAGTACAACGAATACAAGGATAAGAATCGATGTATTAAAGTTGAATTTCGAAGCGACGATACTTGAATAGTTAAGTCCGTACAATACGCCTGCGGCTCCGGCGATACCTGCCGAAAGTACAAACGCGATCATTTTATATTTTGTAATATTAAGACCTGAAGCCTCTGCCGCTATGCGGTCGTCTCTGATAGCCATAACAGCGCGTCCCGTGCGGCTGTTGATGAAGTTCTGAATGATAAACAGAACTACTATTATCATTATGAATCCAGCAAGGAATGTCGATATAGTTTGCGTTCCTACCGCGCCCTGAGCGCCCTGGATAATTGTTTTTCCGCCTTCCGTCATGTGAAGATCTTCTACGCCCATGGTTCCAGTGGCGTTAAATACTATATGAAGACCGTTCTCGTCTACGCCTACAATAAGGCATGTGATAAGGTCTTTGATGATCTCGCCAAAAGCAAGCGTTACTATCGCAAGATAGTCGCCGCGCAGCCTGAGTACAGGAATACCGATAAGAAAGCCTGCCAGTGCAGCAAACAGCGCGCCGATTATAATAGCTACAAATAAGCGGACTCCCGTATTAGGGATCGAAGCCGATAAACTTTCCGATGTGATTACACCGACAAAGGCGCCGACGCTCATAAATCCCGCGTGTCCCAGCGACAGTTCTCCAAGAACGCCTACGCAAAGGTTAAGCGCAAGAGCCGCGACAATATAGCAGCATGTCGGAACAAGAAGCGCCATATGCGCTCTTCCCAGTACTCCGTTAGATAAAATGCTCAAAACGATAAAAGCTGCAACAACAACTATATATGGCATAGCGCCTTTTCGTCTGAGGCTGTTTTTGTTTGTTAACATATTTTGCACCTCCCTCAGACTTTCTCAGATATCTTCTTGCCCAGAATTCCGACCGGTCTGAACAGAAGAACTATGATCAATACCGCAAATACAATTGAATTCGCGAGCTGCGTTGAAATATAAGCTTTTGTAAGCGATTCGATTATACCGAGCAAAAGACCGCCTATAAAAGCTCCCGGAACAGAACCTATTCCTCCGAATACGGCAGCCGTAAAAGCTTTGATACCAGGCATCGATCCCGTCGTCGGCATGAGAGTCGGATATGCCGAGCAGAGCAGAACGCCCGCGATAGCCGCAAGGGCTGATCCGATAGCGAAAGTAATCGAAATAGTTCTGTTTACATTAATTCCCATTAACTGAGCCGCGCCCTTGTCCTCAGAACATGCTCTCATGGCCTTTCCGATCTTTCCTTTGCTGATGAACAGCTGAAGGCAGATCATTATCACGATACATGCGATGATCGTAACGATAGACACGATAGAAATATTGAGTTTTCCTCCCGCCAGCGATACGGTACCTGTAATCACAGGCGTATAGGATACAGGATTAGCTCCCCAGATGAGCTGAGCCGCGTTCTGAAGGAAATACGATACGCCGATGGCGGTAATGAGAACCGCAAGCGACGTAGCTTCGCGCAGAGGCTTATAAGCAAGTCCTTCAATAAGAACTCCAAGAACAGTACATACAAGAACAGCAAGCAAAATTGCTACTCCTGCCGGAAGTCCGGCGCTGTTCATGGCAATAAACGAAACATATCCTCCGATCATGATTACGTCGCCATGAGCGAAATTAAGCATCTTTGCAATACCATAAACCATTGTATATCCGAGCGCTATAAGAGCATATACGCTTCCCAGACTCAGACCGCTTATTAAGTAAGATAAGAATTCCATATAAATTCCCCGTTCATCTATTGACAATTTATTAGAAAAGACTGCCGATAGTTTTAACGGCAGCCTTTCGCCTTTTTTAAGTTTTCCTGATTATGGAGTTACATAAACACCGTCTTTGATAACAACGGCTCTCGGTGATTTAGAAACCTCACCTGACGCGTCCCATGTCATGCCTTCACTTGTAAGTCCGTCTACAGTGATCTGTGTCATAACAGGAATCGTCGCTTCACAGATTTCTTCTGTTGACATATCAGGCGTTACGCCGCTTGCTTTGATAGATTCATAAATTGTGTATACAGCGTCGTAAGCATCCGCAGCGAACTGGTTAGGAGTATCTCCGTACTGCTCTTTGTATGTTGCTACGAAGTTCTGCGTACGCTCATCTTCAGCATCTGCAGAGAAAGGTGTAAGAAGCATTACGCCTTCCGCAAGAGAAGTATCGAATCCCGGCATTGTAAGAATACCGTCCATACCGTCTACGCCGAACCATGTAGGCTCATATCCCATGCTGTCCGCCTGTGAAAGGATGATTGACGCAGGCTGATAATATATAGGAAGGAATATAAGCGTTGCTCCCGCTGCCTGAGCAGCCGTTAACTGTACAGAAAAATCTGTAGCGGTATCTGTTGTAAATGTTCCCTCATAAACAACCTCAAGGCCTTTCGCATCAGCCTCTTCTTTGAATACGTCACGAATTCCCTGTGAGTAAACATCGTCGTTTTTATAGATGACTGCAATCTTTTCACCCGGAATATTTTCCGCGATATAATCCGCTGACGCTTTACCCTGGTTAGGATCTGTAAAGCATACCTGGAATACGTTGTCCTTTCCTTCAACAACGGCAACAGATGATCCCGAAGGCGTAATCATAAATACTCTGTCCGCATATGCTTCAGCAGCTACCGCCACACATGGAGTACTTGTAGTAGTTCCTACTAAGAACTGCATACCCCAGTCTAAAAGATTATTATAAGCGTTTACAGATGTCTCCGCGTCGTTTACATCGTCTTCACCTTTAAGTTCAAACTGAATATCTCCGCCAAGTGCGTTGATCTCGTCAACTGCAATCTGAGCGCCGTTAACAACAGCTGTTCCGTAGATAGCAGCTTCTCCCGTAAGCGGTCCGATAGCTCCGATCTTAAACGCTCCTTCTGCTGAGGCTGAGTCGCCCTCTGTCCCCTCTGTCGTCTCTGAATCTCCCTCTGATGTCTGCGCGGTGCTGCCGCCTTCTTCTTTTGTGCCTCCACTCGTCTGGCTGCCGCATCCGACAAATGTTGTCGCAGCTACAGCTGACGCGAGGAGGATGCTGAGAAGTTTCTTTTTCATAATAATTTCTCCCTCCCGGATTGTATTAATAATTAAAATATTCAGGTCAAATCGCCTTTTGACCCAGCTGTATTCTGGATTATACCCCTCATGAATAATTTCCGCAACTTATAAACCCTTTATCGATATATTTCCGTAATTTTTTCGGTTTTCTCCCAAAAATTTTCATCAATTTTTGCAACATAAAAGCGAAGCAGATTTTTTATGCCTTTTTATCTGTTTCGCTTCCTATTTTTAATGATGAGCCAATGGACAAATGGACACAAATCGGATGCTTGCATACGATTTTATGTCTATGAGACCCGCTAAAACATGATGCAGCTATTTTCAAAGAAAAATGTGCGGATTTGAGGTACTTTAGGATTTCGGGAGTGCGCAGCACGAAAAAATCACAAATGGCTCATATAAAATTATATTTGCAGGCAACTCTTAATACACAATCTTCAATATAATATCGGCGAGCTGTATATCATCCCCGCTTTCAAGTTCAAACTTTTCTCCCGGTTTCAGCCCATCGCCGTTTACCATGCTGCCGTTTCTGGAACCGAGATCCGTTATCGAGTATCTTCCGTCTTTCCAGGAAAGTCTCGCGTGGATACGGCTTATGCCGGCGCTTTTAAGCTCTATATCGGCTCCCGCGATACCTTGCCCTATCAGATAATTTTCTTTAAAGAGATTCGTCCTGATTTCGTCGCGTTTTCCGTAATTCTGTATGATAACCGCTTTTCTTTTATACTGACTGTCCTGTTTTAGAACCTGCGTTTCCAGATTTCCTGCATCATAATTCATATTTATAAGATTTCTGTGCTCATTCATATTCATCTCAGCACGCGTTTCTTTTACATAATTATTTTTTTCTTTCCTCCTGCTAAACAGATTTTTAAGTCTGTTTTTTCTGGCAGGTTTGCCTTTCTTCTCCTTTTTTACTTCATCTTCATTGTCATCTTCATCAAATAAAAAAGAATAGTCGTCTTTTCTTACTGTTTCCCTGTTTTCTTCTTCCTGCGCGATCTTCTTAAGGTCGATATGCTTAACGTATTCTTCTTTTTCTGTCTTTAGAGGCCTGCCGACCTCTGATGCCATCTCCTTTAACAGATCGCCGCATATTTTATTCTGAACGCAGTTCCTGTAAAATTTATATCCTATGTCGACCGCCGCCTTATTTGACGAATTCATGTTGTGAAGAAGTTCTTCGCTGAGTCTGACGCAGTTTTCTTCGAAGCTTGTGGCAGCGTACGGATAATACGCAAGGCATATTTCATTTGTCTCCGCTGATATAAATATACCTTCCGTATTTAATACTATGCCGTCAGTATCAAGCAGATATTCACGCGCGTTTTCTATGGCGTTTGCTATCGCGAGAAATACGGCCTTATAAATATTTTCATCAGTCTGCTGAGTATCAAGCAGCACGCTGAGCTGTGAATACCCAAATGGTATCTCATAATAAAACAGCTCTTCATCGTCCACTCTTTCCAGAAAACATGAAGCGAATCCTTCTATTTTATTATTGAGTATCATTTTTTCTTTGTAATTTGATTCATTTGTTTTTTCATCGGCGATGACAAGATACCGATGTCCGACATCTTTTCTTATACTTAACTTCATATCCAATATGCCTCAATCTCCGATAATATTTCCGCCCGTCCACATCAGCCGCTTTACAAATACAGGATCATTTTTATCAATGCTCACCTTTTTATTTCGCGTAAATACGCCTTTAAATACCTCCGGCAATACGCTTCCTTCAATATTAACAGTATATATATCGCTTCTGGCTGACGCGTCGTAACTGTAATCACTGAATCCTATCGACGTTTCACTTTTACGCTGTTCTATTCTTTCCGTCAACCGTTTCTCTGCCTCTTCTTCACTGTCGTTTACCTGCTTTTGAACAGCATAAAACCCCGCTTCATATGCAGTCGCTGACGAGACGCAGTTGTCATGCATATAATATATAAAACCTATCAGAACCGCGGTCATAAATGTTACCATCGGCACTATTACCGCGGCTTCCACCGTAAAAACTCCTTTTCGCAATTTTATATTTTTTAGTTTCATATTTTTTAGTTTCATATTTTTACGTTCCTCTTCCTGACGCGCCGGCGTCCTAAAATATCACTGTTAACAGTTCAGCCGCCAGCAGAAACGGCACAAACGGAAATTCCTTCACCTGTCTCTTAAAGAAAAACAATATAATGCCGCAAAGAGCTGCCAGAAACATTCCTGTCATTAAAATATTAAGAGCGCCGTATAGACCGCTCCATATACCTGCGCACAAAACAACGATGCCGTCGCCC
>CASEDW010000018.1 GCA_949286775.1 uncultured Eubacteriales bacterium
GCGCCAAACCTTAAAGTTCATCAAAAAAACATACCTTCATATCCTTAATGGCGTTATAATAAACCTGACTTTAGTCAGAAAGGAGTGTGATCCCTTTGCGCATACCAAGCAAGATCATACTATGCGTCGCAGTATTTTTAGGTATATGTTTCCTGATTGGCACAGCGCAGTTTTTTGCCTGGAAGAATTATATTCCGCCTGCCACAATCGGAAGCACAGTAGAAACCGAAGAAACTGATTTATCTTTTGTAACCAGAAAATGGTTTGACTCATATACAAATTCTTTAAAAGGAATGAACGTCCCATACGATTGGCGTATCCACAGCGCGTCGCTTACTTACGTAATGCCTCTTGAACAGCCTGGTTATGTAGAAATAGGCTATGCCATGCAGCCCGCAAGCTTATGCCTTGATGCTGTTTCAAATCTCGACCTCTACGCCCAAAACGGCGGATATTACTCGCAAAAAGTCCTTTACTGGGAACAGATACCGGGCGGCTGGGAATTATCAGACGTTCTGACGGTTGCCGGATACGACCTGATGTTCCCCTCTCATGAGATGCAAAAAGAAAATGAAATCGCCGAAAACACTCATCATTATCTGCCGGATGCAGAAAATGAAGAAACTTATATTGTAAATGATGATACGCTGTACGTAACTTACGATGGAGGAATTACTTCCAAAGAAGTCCCGAACGGATATGATTTAGTCTGCATAGATCCGAACGGAATCCCCGATGAATACCTGGAACGCGGAAGTTACGTCGTATCGCCGGAATTTACCGGATTTATCGGATATGAAGACGGTTCCGCCGTTCTTTTGTACAGTTTGGACAAGGGAGAAAGCTGGAATAAATCACAGATCGCTCCCGGATATAAAGCCCTGTCATTTCTTTCAATGACTGAAAACGGATGCTATGCGGCTTTTGCAACAGACCGCGCATTAGGCAATGATTATTACGGAGCTTTTCATTCTGATGATCTATCCAACTGGGATTTAGTTTCGATGCCGGAAGAATTGCTCGGACATCTTTCATGCGCTTACTGGACTGACGGCGGAACAGGATATTTTGCCGACGGCATGACCGGATATGCTCAGGAACCCGGCACAGGAACTTTTCAGGAGCTGTCTATTCAGGAGCCCGAAGATATAATTACGCAGCTCGGTTACAATCCATTTCATGAAATCGAACGGTTTTATGAAGAAGACGGTTCGCTCTATATGGTAATAGGTCAGGGCGCCGACGGAGATTATACAAAAGACGGTCAGCTGATCCAGGCTCTTTACTGTTCCGACGACGGCATAAACTTTTACTTTAAAGAAACCATTTCAGACAATCCGGTGGAAGCCGGTTAAGGAGAGTGAGTTATAATGAAGCAAAAAAATTCCATATTATGGGTCATAGGCGGCGCTCTTTCCGCCTGCCTTTCAGCATATCTGCTGATACAGTGCTTTGTATTATTACATTATCATGATTTCAGGTACGGAATTATTTCCGCCGGATCGGGCATACTGTTTTTGCTCGGCTATATTGTCTGCATGTATCGGTTTTTGCGAAAACAGCCCGTATGGAACTCTGAAGACTTTGCCTTGGTCTGGAAGCGTTTTCAAAAAGGAAACGTACTTCAGATTTTCCTGTCCGGATGCGTCGGAACAGGCTTTGCCGTTTATCTTGGCCGCTATACCGGAAAATCAGGTATTCTTTTTACCGGAATTTTCAGTCTGCTTCTTATTATAATGGCAATCTTAATATTCCGGTTTCGGCAGTCGCGCAAACTTTTATTTAATCAGCAGCAATACCGTGATACTATTTTAAACATAGCCTCTTCGCTGCATGACGGTTCAGATTCAGATAAATCCGGCATCGGTTCATATGTCTTCTTAAAAATATCAAATACCGCAAGATATTGGCGCGACTTATACGCCGCACTGATTTTTGCCGTGGCTTTTCTGCCTCTGTCCATTGTGATGACGCGCCATGACCAAAAACAGTTTCTTTTGATTCTTGTGATTTTTATCGTATTATCGCTTTGCATAAATATAGGCGGCGGCAGATTAAATCTCTACTCGTCACTCATATGGCAAAAATCTCTTCTTTCCGGAAATGCGGCAGAAATATTCCGGGCGCTGACGCTTTACTGCGATTCCTGCACACGAAGATGGCAGTTTCCCGATCCCACCGTGCAGATGTACGGCGTTCTGGCTCTTTCCTACATGGATCATCCCGAAGAAGCGCTGACTCTCCTTAGATGCATTCACGTAAAACGCCGTTTCTTAGACGCGTATTTTTACTACAACGAAGCTCTTTTGCTGAAACAGTTGAATCGCAAAGACGAGCTTACTGCCGTTTTGGAAAAACTCAAAGAAGCTCTTCCAAAAGCGCCAAAACAGATACGCCCAAAAGCCGAAGAATATTATTATCTGCTCTCAAGTATGTTAAATGGAAACTATGAACCGGTTCTTCAATTAAAAAACAAAACCGCTCCGAATCTTTTGACGCAGCGCATATGGGAGCATCTGATACATGAAGCGGAAAATACATGTAAGGAATTATAATATGATAAAAATTTATTTTCTTTCTCTTCCCGAAAACAAAAAATGGAGCGATTCCGACGGCCTCCTCGCCCACAAAATTTCAGGCGAGCGCCTCTGGCATTTGCTGCACTTAAAGTCAACTCAAAACAAACGCCTGTCGCTGTACTCAGGGCTTCTTGCGCGCTTTGCCATATCTGAAGCTCTCAACGTTCCTCATAATGAGCTAAAATTTGATATTAAGATGAACGATCGTTACACTTTTATGAAAAGGGGCGAAAAGCCGCTGCTTATAACACTAGATGTGCCGGACTTTGATTTTAATATTTCCCACACACACGACGCGATCCTTGTAGGCATAAACACAAACGGAGCCATAGGCGTCGACATCGCAAATTTCAAAAGGCGCAGACCTTCTTTAGATATAATGAAGAAATTTTTCCACGCTGATGAAACGGCATATGTAAACGAAGAGCCTATGGAGCACGCCGTCAGATTTTACGAATGCCTGACAAGAAAAGAGGCATTCGTTAAGTACAACGGCTTAAATA
>CASEDW010000019.1 GCA_949286775.1 uncultured Eubacteriales bacterium
CAGATCGTAAAATGTCCTGATGATATATTTTTCGTCAATGGTGTAACTGACCGTTGATTTTTCCAGATCAAGATTCTGATCCGTCACCTCGAATCCGGCTGTCTGTTTTTCTCTATAATAATATGTTTTTGCGGCATCATTATTGATACTGTTCACACTGTTTTTTGCTTCAGGCAATTTAAGAACCACATCAGGAGCCGTCTTGTCAATAATCACCTCCGCTCCCTCTGAAACAGTAGTGTGATCCAGGCGCGTCTCTTCATTTTCCGATACAGCCGCGGCCATGTCCGCCGCAGTAATATTAAATCCTTCAAATACAAAACCGTCTTTGAGGTTCATTTCATACGAAAATACGCCTTCAATATATGTTACTTTTCCTGTGCCTTCAGTTTTCAGCTGCGACAGCGGCAAATTATCTACCTCTTCTGTCTTCCCATTACTGTCTCTTAAAGTATATGAAACATATGAATTATCGATATCCAAATTGCCATCTTTTATCGTAAACCCTGCCGTCGTCTCATGATCAAAATAATACCTGTCATCTTTGATATTGGCTTCTGAATCAACCGTATACTGCTTTATCTCGGGGTCTTTTGTATCAACATCAAATGTTTCAAAACTTACGCGGGTATTTCCGCTTTTGTCAGTCGCCATGACATATGCCTTGATATCTGACGCTTCTATATCGGGAAGAAGCTCTATTTTCCCGCTTAAGACATATCTGTCAGTATCTGATTCACTGATATTCATTTCAGCGCCTTTTTCAGCGTCGAATATGCCGGGCGCTGTTACGGCATCTCCCTCATTCACGATTTTCATCATCGCTTTTTCTATTCCTGAATCATCCATAACATCTACAAGAACATCTATGCCGCCGTAAAATATCTGCGCTCTGTCATCTTCATCTCCGCTCTCAACATAATCGCCTGTTAAATTGATATCTATGTTTTCTCTATCATCGGAAGAGACAGGAGATTTTCTGTCAACATAAAATTTGAAATCAGCAGCTGAACCATTAATTTTGTTTCCGGCTCTGTCCGTCACATCCGGAAGAGTGTCAGAAATTTCCGTCACTTCACCGGCAGGAGTTTCAAATGTTACGCTGAATCTGTTGTCGAATTTTTCATCAGCTCCTTGATATGTGACTTTATCGAATCCGAATTTTTCTTTTAACTTTTCTTCGTAGGCTGCCGCGTCAAAGTTTTTTTCTGTTATGACAACATCTAAAACAATACTCCCGCCTTCTTTATCAGATATCCGGCTTCCGTCAGCCTCATCCGTCACAGCTGTTTTATCCGTAAAAATGAACAGTCCATTTTCATTGACAAGAAACTCGCCGTCCATTTCCATCCTTAGTTCAGGCGCGACAGTATCAACTGTAACGTTTATATTTTTTGTCATTGACGAAACAGTCTGCGTTCCGTCTTTTATTACTTCGGCTGTGACGGATTTAATCTCATCCGAAAAGTCGCCTAATCCTCCATGACCTTCTTTCAGATCAACATCCGAAATATAAAATGTTCCCGTAGAAGTATTATTTTCTTTGTCATACTTCCAATCTATTTCTTTAATAGTTTTCGCGTCTTCTCCGTCTTCATGATTAATAATCGCCTTAACTTCTATATTTTTTGTACAAACCTCCGCCGAAGTTTTTCCGCTTTCCATGTCCGCGCCGTCTATCACGATCCCGATGCAATATTCACCGTCATAGTAACAATTCTCTGCTTCGGTTCTTATTTCCGTAATTTCCGGAATCTGACAGTCTGTATTATCTGTATTATCAGTATTGTCAGTACTATCTGTACTATCTGTATTATCAGTACTGCCCTCATCTTCACTTTCAGAGACTTCCTCTGTTTTTAATTCTTCGGCAAAAACCGTTTCTTTTGACAAAGTCTCAGGAAGCATACTTGAAACAATCGTAAGTATAACCGCAAACGCGATAAAACATTTTGATCTTTCTTTCATCAGCCCTCCTATATCTCTTCATCGGTATGAGTAATTAAGACATGTTCAATTATCTCAAAGCGGCATTTTACGTCTTCAAAATTCTCTTCCTGTTCCCATGCCGGCAGCATTTCTTTGTTTTTCATCATTTTCTTAATCGTTTTTTTCTGTCCGAACCCTGTCATAAGTGAAAATACATCCGGTATTTTATATTTGAAGAACACAAAAGCCGCAAATCCAAATCCTGCCGCCATAATCGCGAAACATATATAAAATGCTTTGGAACAAATTTCTATCTGCTGCTGCGGTTCCATTTTTCCTCCTTTTATGCCTTTCATTTTATCGATAAAACAGTCATAGCGGCTGCATTTACCGTTTCCTTCGCGTTATTCCAATCGTCAAAAACAGGATTGTCCCATTTAATATTCAGATCTTTCAAATCGTTTTTTATTTTATTTAAAATACTGTTAAGATCATTTTTAGAAACACCGTCTGAAATATAACGCTCAAAATCTTTCGCAATTTCCGAAGCGATAAGCTCATAAATCTTTATACAATAAATATCTTTTCCAACTTTATCCTTTAAATTAACAGCAACTATCGCCGAATAATCCTCAAACAGAGATCTGTAATTTCCCGCTTCGTTTAGATCGTCTTTATACTTTGAAATGTTTGTATTCATAGAAGATATGTAAGATCCGATCCTGTAAAGTATTGCTGATAATTCAGATTTGCCTTCATCAAGCAATCCACTGTACTTTTCATCCTGAATCGGAGCGAAGTAATTTTCACTCGCGAATTTTTTATTTTCAGCAGTATTATCTTTCATAAAAAAATAATCGATGCCGAGATCGTACATCAGTTCCGCATAAATAGCCGGATTTTCCGATTTTAGCATCTCTTCGTTTGCTCCCAAACCGGAAGACGTGCTCTTTAAGAATCCATTGACCATATTTGCCGTATTTGATGAGAGTCTTCCGTCATTTTTCAGGATATCATTGTCCACAAGAGTCATTATTGCAAGATAAGCATCTTTTTCTCCCGGATCAAGCTCCAATGCCCTGTTTAGATATTCCTTCGCGCCATCTAATGATTCCATCATTGAAGCCATTTCAACATTGAATTCATATGTCGCTTCTTTCGCCCTGTTTCCCGCCATATTAAATCCTGCCGCGCCTCCAAGTCCGATACATCCGACTGCTATACCCGATACGAACATTTTCCATATTTTTCTGCGGTATTTCATCGCTGATTCGTCTTCATCTTTATAGTGTCTGAACGCGTACATCAGCTCTTCACATGACTGATATCTCTCGTTCGGGTCCGGACGCGTGCATTTTAAAATTAATTTTTCAAGTCCCGATCCTGCATATTCAGGCATCCAGTAACTTAGCGGTTTAATCTCATAAGGAGGTTCGGCCGGCGATCGCCCCGTTATCAAATGATACAAAGTAGCTCCAAGACAATATATATCAGTTCTTGGATCGCTCTGCCCCCGTCCTCCGAACTGTTCAGGCGCGGCGTATCCCCTCGTGCCGAGACACGTCGTATCCTCAATCATGCTTTTGTTTTTAAATTCTCTGGCAGTGCCGAAATCAATCAGAGCAATATTTCCATCCGGTTTAAGCATTACGTTTGAAGGTTTCATATCCCTGTAAATTATCGGCGGATTTTGTCTGTGCAAGTATCCCAAAACGTCGCAAAGCTGTTTTCCCCATCTGACTACGTTTTTCTCAGCCTGGGCGCCTTGTGTTTCTAATATTTTGCCTAAACTTGAGCCTTCGATATAATCCATGACTATTATGAAGCTGTCTTCAAAATCTAAAACGTCTATAATGCTTGGAAGACAGGGATGTCTCAGTTTTTTGAGCATATCGGTTTCAGCCATAAGCCCCTGCTTTACAGCCTCAAAATCTATTATGCCGCTTTTGCGCACTTCTTTTACGGCCCAGGTCTTATTCGCGCGTTCATTTATGGCAAGATAAACGACGCTCATTCCGCCGTGTCCTATCTCGCTTAAGATTTTGTATTTATTATCGAGCAGCGACCCTGTCTGAAGCATTTTTTCTCCTACATAAAAGTTTTGAACAGCAAGGCGGATATGTTATCTCTTTCATGCCTCGCCTTAACAAGTTCAGCGATATTTATAAGATTCATTTTCATAACCGATGAATTAACGAAAGCTTCGGGAGATAAGATTTTATAAATTTCACGGCATGATACTAGATTTGAAAATCCGTCGGAACACAACAAAAAGCATTGATTTTCTTTCAGTCTTCCAGTAAAAAAATCCGGCTCTACAACATCTGACGCTCCAACGCACTGAAGAAGTACGCTTCTTTGCGTACTCACAGCGGCTTCTTCAGGAGTCATTCTCCCCAAATCTATTTCTCTTTGGCAATATGTCTGATCTTTGGTCAGCTGATAAATATTGTCTGATAAAAGGTATGCCCTGCTGTCTCCGATATTCATAATGTAATAAGCTGACCCTGCCGCCAAAATCGCGCAGCATGTAGTTCCAAGCCTTATGCCGTTTTTTTCTCCGTATGCCGCTATTTTTTCGTTTGTTTCACAAAGCAGCTCCTGCCAGCTTTCTATGAGTTTTTCCTGTTTTAATCCGTCCCTCAAAAGATATGGCAGCTCTTCATAAAACCAGGCTGACAGCCTTTTTACAAGGCACGCGCTTGCGGCTTCTCCTTTAGCAAGTCCTCCTACTCCGTCGCATACGGCTGTCAGCAGAACTCTCCCGTAATTAGTATCGGCCTGTTCAATCAGCATCGAGTCCTGATTTGTTTTTTTCACATTTCCTGTATCAGTATAATTGGCAGTTATAAAACGCATATTTTCACCGTTTCCAAATGTAATATCCATAAATATCTTTCTATAAGCATTTTACTAAACCTTCATCTTCATAAACATCAACCGGCTGTTACGTTTTGTAATTTCTGATTACATTCAAAAAAATACCGCGGAAATGATTATTTGATCACTTCCGCGGCATTAAACCGTTTTTCTTTTCTATTTGATTTTAACTTATTCCTTAACCCTGCTCTTGAATATCCATACAGCGAATATAATCTGCGCCGCAACCGGTAAAATTCCGGTTAAAAGCAGACCTGGCGATATTGCCATATAGCCGTAAGCGGATGAAATTGAAGCCGTAAATCCGTCAGCCATAATAAACGTAATTATTATTCCAAATAACGATAATGCTGCCATAACTATCAATAATACTGGTACAAATCCTGAACAGATGAGTTTTCCGTCTGATTTGACAACCTTATCGGCAGCTTTCGCAGCCTTAAGATAAAATACAGCAAAAAGAATGCATATGGCGATTATGACCGCAAGGTAAACATATATAACTGCCATCGCAGATATTATCTCCGAAGCGTCGCCGTACATATTCAGCAAGCTGCTGACAGAAACGACAGCATATACGGCGATAACTATTACCGCCATCATCATAACGGCATATACTACAAGAACCACATGGGCTATAGTCGCTCCGATATTGAGGATTACTTTTCCGATAAACCTGCTTAAAACAGCCATCCACAGCGATATAACAAGCGCTATCGACGCTATAGAAGCTATCACCACTATCACGTCTGAAACTGTAGTTATGAAACCAAACGCGTTGAAATAGAGCTCCACGCTCTTAAGATACGACGACATCTGCGCGATTATATTGCTCTGCGTAAGCGATATAATAATAGAAACAGTAGTCAGTATCACAGCTATGAGAAACATAACAGAATCAAACGGTCCTTTTATATTTTTGTTCTGCAAACCGTTAAAATTATAATGCTGCTTATTAAAGTTCTGAGTATTGTACCTTTGAGTATTATAATTCTGATATCCCTGATTCTGAACCGGAATATTTTGAGTTCCGTAATTAACTGTTTCTAAAGGAGCTCCGCATTTTGAACAGAATCTGCTGCCGTCGTCATTTTTTGTACCGCAATTGCTGCAAAACATAACATGCCTCCCTTTTATGAAAAATCATGACCCCGGTATCATCCGAGTCATTTCTGTTCAAGAAAATATTTCATCATGTCGCATCCGCGTGAAATAAAGTGTCCGCTCTGTCTCGCGTCCGCTTCGTTGTATTTCCAGCTATGATTCTGTTCTTTGGTGCTGTCATACAAAAGATACGGAACAGGATCAGCTACATGCGTACGTATTCTGACAGGAGTGGGATGATCCGGAAGCACAAGAAGTCTGTAATCTTCTCCGGAGCTTTCCATAGCTTCTTTTATCGGTCCGATTATCAGTTTGTCCATGTTTGAAATAGCCTGTATCTTGCGCTCGTAACTTCCCTGATGTCCCATCTCATCAGGGGCCTCGAGGTGGATATATACCATATCGTATCCGTCCTCAAGGAGGGCTTTTATCGCAGCCTGAGCCTTTCCCGCGTAATTTGTATGAAGTCCGCCGTTCGCGCCTTTTACATTAATGTTGTCCATTTCACATCCGACAGCGATTCCCTTTAAGAGATCAACCGCCGATATCATGGCGCATTTCTTATGGAACTTTTTCTCAAAGGAATCAAGCGCCGGTTTTGTTCCGGCTCCCCAGAACCAGAGGCTGTTGGCGGGATTTAATCCTTCCGCCTTACGCTTGATATTTATTGGATGGTCTTTGAGAAGCTCATAGCTCTTTTCCTGCATCTTCCTGAGTTCATCGTTAAGCGGAAGATACTGTCCTATTTTCTGTCCCAGCACGTCATGCGGCGGAGTAAACGGAAGCACGCTTCCGTCGTGCCATATAAGACAATGCCTGTAGCTTGTTCCTACATAAAATTTAAATTTTTCATTTTCAAGCTTTTCAGCCACATATTTGATCAGAATGGCCGCGTCCTCAGTGCTTATTTCACCTGAACTGTGGTCAATGATCGTCTGTTCTGAATACGGTTTTCCCTCATCTTCAGAAAGAGTAACTATATTCGCCCTTAACGCGACGTCAGTGTCTTTCATCGGCACTCCTATGCTCAATGCCTCGAGGGGCGATCTGCCTGTATAATATTTCTTCGGATCATATCCTATAACAGAAAGATTGGCCGTATCGCTTCCCGGCGACATGCCTTCAGGTATTGTCGCGACCATGCCTATTTCCGACTTTGGAGCGTATATATCGAGATTAGGCGTATCAGCCGCTTCCAAAGGCGTTTTGTTTCCAAGCTCTTTGATAGCCTCGTCAGCCATTCCGTCTCCGAGCATTAAAATATACTTCATAGTGTTTTCCTCTTATGCAAGTCTTGATCTGATTTTGCTGATTATTCCCGGAATCTGTTCCGCTTTCCTGTTGAACTCTCCCTCAGGCATAGCTTCCGTTATAAACGCGAACTCGCCCGGAAGTTCCTGAGTCTCGACAAATCTTACATTGCCGAATAATTCCGTTACTTTCTTTCCTTCTTCTGAAACGCTTCCTTTTACACGTACAAAGAACGCGTTCATGACTTTTTCCTGCGGTATAATGCTGATCTTTTCATCGGACCAGACTTTGTTTACAGTTTCATGCAGATGACGCGCCATCTCCACAACATCTCCCACAACCGCGCTGGCAGTAGGAAGTTTTCCTGCTCCCGAACCATAGAACATCGCATCTCCGAGCATATTTCCCTTTACGAAAATTGCGTTAAATACTCCGTCAACTGAATAGAGCGGATTTGAACTGTCGATCATAAATGGAGCTACCATGGCAGCTATGCCGTCTTTGGTATTTGTGCTCGTTCCGAAAAGCTTTACTTTAGCGCCGAGTTTCTTCGCGTATTTAAAATCCTCAGCTGTAAGCTTTGTGATTCCTTCGCAGTAAAGATCTTTATAATCCATCTGCTTATTATAAGCTATTGAAGAAAGAATGGATATCTTGCGGCAGGGATCATGTCCCTCTATATCGGCTGTAGGATCTTTTTCAGCGTATCCTAAGTCCTGCGCCTCTTTCAAAACATGTTCAAAAGAAGCTCCCTCTTCAAACATCTTCGTAAGGATATAGTTTGTCGTACCATTCATGATGCCTGTTATCTCTTCAATGACGTCGCCGGTAAGACATGAATAGAGCGGGCGGATTATAGGAATTCCGCCTCCGCAGCTTGCCTCAAACATATAATTAACGCTGTTTGCCTTTGCGATTGTCATAAGTTCATGGCCGCACTCGGCAACAACAGCCTTGTTTGATGTGCATACGTTTTTTCCGGCTTCAAGAGCAGCTTTTGAAAAATCATACGCAGGATGAATTCCGCCCATCGTTTCAACTACGATATCTACTTCAGGATCATTTAAGATCACATTGAAATCATCCGTAAGTACTTTTTCTACCGGATCACCCGGAAATTTTCTTAAATCGAGTACATATTTAACCTGAATATCGTCTCTTATGTTTTCTTTTAAAAGAGCGTTATTTGTATTTATTACTTCTACGACACCGCTTCCGATGGTGCCGTAGCCTAAAACCGCAACATTTATCATATACTACCTACCTCTCATATTGCTTTTTATCAGTTCCCGGCAAACGGATCTTTATTTCAGAACCGCGCCCTCGTCCGCGCCCGCTACAAGACGGCTGTATCTGTTGAGCCATCCCGATTTAACGTTCGGTTCAGGCAATACCTGCTCGGCGCGTCTCTTTGCGAATTCCTCTTCTGATACCCGCGCGTTGATTTCATATTTTGTCATATCTATGTCGATTATATCGCCGTCGCGAAGAAGTCCGATCTCTCCGCCCATAGCCGCTTCAGGCGATACGTGTCCGATGGCAGCTCCCTGAGAAGCTCCGGAGAAACGTCCGTCTGTTATAAGCGCGACAGAAGCTCCAAGACCCATGCCTACGAGGGCAGACGTAGGAACGAGCATTTCTCTCATACCCGGTCCTCCTTTAGGTCCTTCGTAAAGGATAACGACTATATCTCCGGCTACGATTTTTCCGCCGTAGATAGCTTCAACAGCTTCTTCTTCACTGTTAAATACCCTTGCTCTGCAGCTGTGAACCTGCATCTCGGGAACAACCGCGCTTCTTTTAACTACGCAGCCTTTTTTCGCGATATTTCCGAAAAGAAACGCAAGCCCGCCTGTCTGACTGTATGGGTTGTCCATAGGACGGATAATCTCTGTGTCCATGTTCTGAGCGTCTTTAATATTTTCGCCTATCGTTTTTCCTGTTACAGTCATCAATTCCGTATTGATAAGGCCTTTGTCGGCAAGCTGTTTCATAACTGCCGATACGCCTCCCGCCGCGTTGAGCTCCTCCATATAGTGATTTCCCGCAGGAGCCAGATGACAAAGATTAGGCGTCTTTTCGCTTATCTCATTGAAATAGTGAAGATCAAGTTTAAGTCCCGCTTCATGAGCAATTGCCGGAAGATGAAGCGCTGAGTTTGTGGAACATCCGAGCGCCATATCTACCGTTATCGCGTTCTTTAACGCTTCATGCGTAACGATATCCCTTGGCTTGATATCTTTTTCAACAAGTTCCATGATCTTCATACCTGCATGTTTCGCGAGCATTGTTCTGGCTGAATATACAGCCGGAATGCTTCCGTTTCCCGGAAGAGCAAGTCCTATGGCCTCGCACAGGCAGTTCATTGAATTTGCCGTAAACATTCCCGAGCAGGAACCGCATGAAGGACAGCATGACTCTTCTCTTAACTGAAGCTCCTTGTCGTCGATAAGTCCCGCTTTGTACGCGCCGACCGCTTCAAACATCTGTGAAAGACTTGTCTTTGAGCCGTTGATATGTCCTGCAAGCATCGGTCCGCCTGAGATTACTATCGACGGGCAGTTTACGCGCAGCGCGCCCATTACCATGCCCGGAACGATTTTGTCGCAGTTAGGAATAAGCACCATACCGTCGAAACAGTGGCCTGCCGCCATAGTCTCCACAGAATCCGCGATAAGCTCCCTTGAAGCAAGCGAATATCTCATGCCTTTATGTCCCATAACGATACCGTCGCAAACACCGATGGACGGAACCATCACAGGCGTTCCTCCGGCCGCGTATACGCCGGCTTTTACCGCGTCCGCTATCTTGTCAAGATGGGTATGTCCCGGAATAATCTCGCTGTATGAACAAATAACGCCGATCAACGGCTTTTTTAACTCTTCTTCAGTAAAACCTGCCGCGTAAAACAACGAACGCTGAGGCGCTCTGTCAGGTCCTGCTTTTACTACATCACTTCTCATCCTGTTTTCCTCCTGTTTTTATCGCAGTTTTATCATATGA
>CASEDW010000020.1 GCA_949286775.1 uncultured Eubacteriales bacterium
GATATGGCTCCAGGGATGAACAGAGATTTCCTTTCTACAGGCTGGAATCATCTGATCTCAAAGAAAACCTGGAACGACGCGTATGAAGAGGCGCGTGACAGAGTAAACCTCAATATTGAAACTGATATTCAGGGATTTGACATCGACGGCAGCGTCGTAGCGATGGCAAGAGAAAACGCGAAAATGGCGGGAGTTGAAAAACTTATCCATTTGCAGCAAAGAGGAGTCGAAGAACTGTCCCATTCGGGAAAATACGGCTTCATTATCACTAATCCGCCCTACGGCGAACGTTTAGAGTCAGGCGAAACGCTTCCGGAGATATACAGAGCGCTGGGAGAAAGATTCAAAAAACTGGATTCCTGGTCGATGTATATGATAACGGCATGGGAAGAAGCTCAGAAATATATCGGCAGGCCGGCTGATAAAAACCGCAAGATTTACAACGGCATGATGAAGACGTATCTTTATCAGTATATAGGACCGAAGCCGCCGAAAAAGAAAGTATAAACTTATCGATTGATATAATTGGCGCTTAAAAGCGCCTGGGAGAAAGAATATGAAGATAATATTCGCGACCGGAAATGCCGGAAAGATGAAAGAGATAAGAGAAATACTCGGAGATATGGACATACCGATTCTTTCGATGAAGGAAGCCGGGATAGATGTAAACCCTGAGGAGACAGGAACTACATTTGAAGAAAATGCCATCATAAAAGCAAAGGCGACGGCGCGGCTTGTGACGGAGCCGGACGTGATTGTTATGGCTGACGATTCGGGACTTGAAGTGGACTATTTAAATAAAGAACCCGGAGTTTACTCCGCGAGATATATGGGGGAAGATACTCCTTACAGTATAAAGAATCAAAATATCATTGACAGGCTTGAAGGAGTGGAAGATGAAAAGAGAACGGCGCGTTTCGTCGCGGCTGTAGCGGCTGTACTTCCCGGAGGGGAGGTGGTAACTACGCTTGGAACAATCGAAGGAAAAATCGGTTATGAAGAGCGCGGCACAAACGGATTCGGTTACGATCCTATTTTTTACCTTCCTGATATGAGCAAAAGCACGGCGCAGCTGCCGCCGGAAGAAAAAAACAAGATCAGCCACAGAGGAAACGCTCTAAGGGCAATGAGGCAGAAACTTGATGATAAGATCAAAAGGCCAGGCATTTCATGCTTGCATAAAAATGTCTGACTTTGAGACCTGTAAAACACTGAAACACTATTTTAAGATAGAGGAGAAAATCAATGATTATTACATTAAAAGACGGTTCACAGAAAGAATACGATGCCCCGAGAAGTATTCGTGATATCGCGAGAGATATAAGCGAGGGGCTTATGAGAGCTGCCGTAGCAGGAGATGTTGACGGCGAGATAAAAGATATCCGCACGCTTATCGATACGGACTGCACATTAAATATCATCACGGCAAACGATCCTGAAGGATTAAAAGTTTTACGTCATACGGCTTCTCATGTGCTGGCGGAAGCTGTAAAAAATCTCTATCCGAACGCGAAACTTGCGATAGGACCCGCTATAGCCGACGGCTTTTATTATGATTTTGAAGCGGAGCCGTTTTCGAGAGAAGATCTCGACGAGATCGAAAAAGAGATGAAAAAGATCATCAAAAAGGGCGCTAAACTCAATAAATTCACGCTTCCAAGGGAAGAGGCGATTAAATTTATGGAGGATCGCAATGAGCCTTACAAAGTAGAGCTTATCAAAGATCTTCCTGAGGGCGCAGAGATTTCATTTTACGAGCAGGGAGATTTCGTCGATCTTTGCGCGGGACCTCATCTTTCAAGCGTAAAAAATATCAAAGCCTTTAAGCTTATCTCATCGTCGATGGCTTACTGGCGCGGAAATGAAAACAACGCGAGACTTCAGAGAATTTACGGAACTGCTTTCGCGAATAAAGAGGATCTCGAGGCGCATCTTGCACATCTCGAAGACATAAAAATGAGGGATCACAACAAGCTCGGACGTGAAATGGAGATATTCACAACGGTCGACGTTATCGGCCAGGGACTTCCGCTTATTCTTCCGAACGGCGTTAAGATGGTTCAGAAACTTCAAAGATGGATCGAGGATCTTGAGGATAAAGAGTGGGGATATGTGCGTACAAAAACCCCGCTTATGGCTAAAAGCGATCTTTACAAGATTTCAGGCCACTGGGATCATTATAAAGACGGAATGTTTGTGCTCGGAGACGAAGAAAAAGACAAAGAAGTATTTGCACTCCGCCCGATGACATGTCCGTTCCAGTATTATGTATATAAAAACACTCAGAAATCATACAGAGATCTTCCGTACCGCATGGGCGAGACTTCTACGCTCTTCAGAAAAGAAGATTCGGGAGAGATGCATGGACTTACGAGAGTAAGACAGTTTACTATTTCCGAGGGACACAATGTTATCCGCCCTGACCAGGTGGAAGAAGAGCTTCAGAACTGCCTTGAACTTGCGATGTATGTTCTGAAAACCCTTGGACTTCAGGACGACGTTACATACCGTCTTTCAAAATGGGATCCGGAGAACAAGGAAAAATATCTTGGAGACAATGAATACTGGGAGACGACACAGGAAGTTCTTCGAGAGGTTCTTCAGAGAAACAATGTTCAGTTCGTTGAAGCCGACGGAGAAGCAGCTTTCTACGGACCTAAAGTTGATATCCAGGCAAAGAATGTTTACGGCAAAGAAGATACGATGATTACGATCCAGCTTGACTGCGCTATCGCCGAAAACTTTGATATGTATTTCATCGATCAGAACGGTGATAAAGTGCGTCCGTACATCATTCACAGAACATCTCTCGGATGCTACGAAAGAACGCTCGCATGGCTCATAGAAAAATACGCCGGAAAATTCCCTGTATGGCTCTGTCCTGAACAGGTTCGCATTCTTCCTATTTCAGAAAAATATGAAGAGTACGCGGAAAAAGTAAGAAAAGAACTCGCGAGAGCGGGAGTCGACGTAACGGCTGACAATCGTTCTGAAAAGATAGGATTTAAGATCCGCGAAGCTCAGAACAAAAAAGTTCCGTATATGCTTATCGTAGGAGCGAACGAAGAATCTGACGGACTTGTTTCCGTAAGGACAAGATCAGGCGGCGACAAAGGACAGATGAAACTTGAAGAGTTTATTGCAAAGATTTCAGAGGAAATCAGAACAAAAACAACACAGGAGCCTTGATTAATTTATATGTCGAGAAAAAGCAATAAGAAAAAATCAGGCAGCGCGCTGCTTATCGTCATTATCATCATATGTATCGGCGTGGCCGCCTTTGCCGCGTATAAACTGATAAGTATAGGACTTGAATATAAAGCGGGCGAAGACGAATACGCGAGGCTTCAGAAGTATACATACGAGACTAATAAACCTGAGAAATCGGATACGGTAGCCGGAAGCGAAGAGACGGCGGATGAACCTGCTGAAGAAGAAGCGGTAAAGCCGCCGATAGAAGTAAACTTTGAAGAATTAAAGGCAATCAATCCGGATTTCGCCGGATGGCTCTATGTAGGAGCGGAGAATATCAGCTACCCGATAGTTTACAGCGGAGATAACGATTATTATCTGCACAGGACATTTGAAAGAGCTGACAACTTCGCCGGAACACTGTTTATCGAAGCGAAAAACAAGCCTGATTTCAACGACCCGAATACAATAATCTACGGACACAATATGAAAAACCAGTCGATGTTCGGAAAGCTTAAATTCCTTTATGAGTTTGAAGATTATAAAACGGACGATGAATTCTGGATACTGACAGAGAACGGATCCTACAGATATAAAATGTTCAATCTGGAAGTGACGAAAGCGACAGGCGAAGTATATACGCTGTTTTCAGGACCGGGAGAAAACGTTAAGGAATATATCAGCGACAGAATCGCTGAGTCATATGTGAACCTTCCGGTGGAAAGCTATGATGAAAACAGTAAAGTCGTAACGCTGTCTACATGCTCGGCCGCAGACGATGAAAGATTTGTGGTTCAGGGAATATTAGTCGGAGTTTATTGAATTTGGAAATTATGACTAAACGGTTTTGCTGGATTATGGCATTGCAATATGATATTATTGTACTACCGTGATAATTGAAAAAGCTAAAGAACATAGAATGGAGACTATATGAATAAAGTAATATTGATGGGAAGACTTACAAGAGATCCGGACGTGAGATATTCTGCCGGAGAAAACGCAACAGCAGTAGCCAGATATACGCTTGCTGTTGACCGCCGTTTTAAAAGAGACTCAGATCAGACGGCCGACTTTATAAACTGCGTGGCATTCGGCAGAGCGGCTGAATTCGCGGAAAAATATTTCCATCAGGGAATAAAGATCGCCATTACGGGACGTATTCAGACCGGCAGCTATACAAACCGTGACGGAAACAAGGTATATACAACAGATGTTGTGGTTGAAGAACAGGAGTTTGCGGAAAGCAAGAACGCGTCGGCTGAAAACAGCGGAAGAGCCATGTCTTACAGCGCTCCTGCTAAAGACAGCGCTTCAGAGCCTGAATTAGACGACGGTTTTATGAACATTCCTGACGGACTTGACGAGGAGCTTCCGTTTCAATAAGCGATTTACGGATTAAAATAAGATGCGATTATTTTAGGCGGCCGGCTTAACGCCGGCCGTTTTTTTACAGGAGACTTTGATTATGGACGATGTAAAAAAACCAGGGCAGTTAAAAAGCTATGTTTCTTTTTTGATCGGCATGCTCATTTTGCTTATCGGAGTAAACGTTTTCGTATACGGCAGAGAGTTTTACGCCGGACTTATTATGAGCTGCGGTTTATTTGTCTATTGTATAGTTATAATAATCTACTATTACGTTAAAAAACGAAAAGCGCTGCAGGAACTGATCGATTTCACGGCTCACTACGCTACTTTACAGAACAGGCTGATGGATGAGTTCGAATTTCCGTATTTTCTTCTTGACAGAGAGGGGCATCTCCTCTGGGGCAATCAGGAATTCAACAAGCTCCATGAAGAAATGCCGAAATTTATAAGAAGGTCGATCAGCGAAATACTGCCTGATATCACGCCGTCAAAGCTTCCGCGGGCAGGTTCAAAAGCGGATTTTGATATAGTTTACAACGAAACTCAGTTCAGGGTTAATATCAGACTTATTTCAAATAATGACGAGCTTGAAATTTACAGCTTTCCGGATGTCAGGCCTTCTGATCTGAAAAAGCTTTATGCCGTAACGCTTAAAGATGAAACGAAGCTTCATGAATACATGCAGAAATATGAAGACGAGACCATGGCTACGGCGCTTTTATATCTGGATAATTATGAAGAGGCGCTGGAAAGCGTTGAAGAAGTAAGCAGATCTATCCTTACGGCTCTCATAGACAGAAAGATCAATCAGTATTTCAACAATCATGACTGCCTTGTGAGAAAATTCGAAAAGGATAAATATCTCATAGTCATGAGAAACCGCTCTTTGCAGGAACTCATGGAGCAGAGATTTGATATTGTAGAAGAAATAAAAAATATCAATACAGAAAATGAGATTTCCGTAACCATAAGTATAGGAATAGGAAGCGATCAGGGCTCCTACGTAAAAAATCTCGAAGCGGCCAAAATATGCATCGATCTTGCGCTCGGCAGAGGAGGAGATCAGGTCGCGATTAAAAGCCGTGACAGCATCAGATATTTCGGCGGCAAAACCCAGGGCGTTGAAAAAAATACTAAAGTCAAAGCCAGAGTCAAGGCCCATGCCCTTCATGAGTTTATGGCCGTATCTGACAAGGTGGTTGTCATGGGACACCGGTTTATAGATATAGACGCTTTCGGCGCGGCAGTAGGTATTTACAGGGCGGCTCAGTCCATGAACAAAAAAACATATATAGTCGTGGATTATGTATCACAGATGCTGGAGCCGTTTGTAGATTCGTTTAAGAACAGTTCAAGCGAAGACAATATCATAGTCGGCTGCGACGAGGCCAAGGATATCGTCGATGAAAAGACAATGCTTATTGTTGTGGATACGAGCAGGCCGGGATATACGGGATGCGAAGAGCTGCTGTCCCTTACAAAGAATATAGTCGTTCTCGACCATCACAGACAGAGCAGCGAAGTCATAAGAAATTCCGTATTGTCATATATAGAACCTTACGCGTCGAGCGCCAGTGAAATGGTCACTGAGATAATACAGTATTTTGCTGACAACACGAAGCTTAAAAGCGTGGAAGCCGACGCTCTGTATGCCGGAATCGTTGTTGATACTGACAACTTTATGCAAAAGACGGGCGTTAGGACATTTGAAGCCGCTGCATACTTAAGACGAAACGGCGCTGACGTTACCCGCGTGCGTAAAATGTTCAGAGAAAACATGGCCGATTATCTTGCGAAAGGCGAGGTAATCAGAAACGTAAGATTGTTTAGAAAGTCATTTGCCATCTCATGCTGCCCGTCGGAGGGGCTCGAACAGCCGACTATAGTAGGCGCTCAGGCGGCAAATGAACTTTTAAATATTATCGGAGTGAGGGCTTCTTTTGTACTGACGGAATTTAACAACAAGGTATTTATAAGCGCCAGAGCCATAGATGAAGTCAACGTTCAGCTGATCATGGAGAGAATGGGCGGCGGCGGACACTTAAATATCGCGGGCGCGCAGCTTGCCGGAGTCAGCGTAGAAGAAGCTGAGAAGAAACTCAGAATCACTATTTCAGAAATGTTAGACGGAGGAGAATTATAATTATGAAAATCATATTGCTTGAAGACGTAAAATCTCTTGGAAAAAAAGGCGATATCTGCAATGTAAGCGACGGATACGCAAGGAACATGCTTCTTCCGAAGAAGCTCGGCGTGGAAGCTACGCCTAAAAATTTGAATGATCTGAAACTGAAAAAAGCGCACGACGCGAAAGTTGCCGCGCAGCAGCTTCAGGAGGCAAAGGAATTCGCTTCAAAAATTGAAGAAAGCGAAGTGACTGTAGGACTTAAAGTCGGAGAAGGCGGAAAAGTATTCGGCTCTATTTCGACAAAAGAGATCGCTGATGCCGCTAAATCACAGCTCGGACTTGAAATAGACAAAAAGAAACTCGTTATTGACGGACAGATAAAGTCAATAGGAAACACAGAGGTAAAAGTTAAAATTCATCCGCAGGTTACTGCGAATCTTAAAGTTAAAGTCGTAGAAGATTAAGAGGTCAGATAATGGAA